>JAKIZQ010000161.1 GCA_022707945.1 Bdellovibrionales bacterium | reverse complement strand
TGGATATATCTCTTGTTGCCATCCATCTGCATTCAAGTACTGACGGAAATAACCTTCTGTATACAAGAGCCCTACTCCACAAAGAGGAATACCAAGGTCGCTGGCACTTTTCATGTGATCACCTGCAAGTACTCCTAGACCACCAGAATATATCGGGAGTATTTCTGCTAATCCAAATTCTGCTGAAAAATATGCAAACACCTTTTCTGAACATTTGGAATAGTGCGTCATAAACCAAGAACGGCTTTTCATGTAGTCCTGTAATCTTGCATGAACCCTTTCCATATGACTTAAAAACGATTCATCTTTACTAAGATCTTCTAATCTTTTTTGTGGAACTTTACACAGAACTCTTAATGGATTGTATTCTTCTTTGTCCCAGAGATCTCTGTCTATCCTTAACATTAAAGACGCTGCATCATGATCCCAAGACCACCAAATATTTTCTGTTATATCTTTTAGTGGCATTAATTTTTCTGGCAGTTTTGGTAACACTGCAAATTTTCTTATATGTTTTTTCATTCATTTCCTCCAAGTCAGCTAACGTCGATTGGGATTCTAGCAAAACTCTGTTAATTTTCTATATAAAAATTTTTCTTTTACTTTTTCAATTATTATGTAAAATATAGGTGTTACGAATCTTTTTTAGGGGGAAAACGATAATGGTATGTAAAAAGAAAAAAGCTACTAAGAAAAAAGTAGCAAAAAAGAAAACAGCGAAGAAAACAACTAAGAAAAAAGCAACAAAGAAAAAAGCTAAAAAAGCAACAAAGAAGAAAAAGTAAGAGCTGTTAATCTTTTTCAAAAAAGGGTCGGGATTTTGGTCCCGACCCTTTTTTTACTTAAAAATGTCAAAAAATATCATAAAAATGTCATTTTTTTATCAAGCAAGGCTTTCCATGATGTCTATTACAGCTTTTGTGATCAATTCTGCATCTTTTATTATTAGTGTTTCATTTTTTGTATGTATATCACGATAACCCACACCTAAAGTCGCTGTGCTTATTCCATTACGATTAAAATTATTTGCATCAAGTCCACCAGTTATGACTTTTGTTTTTGCATTAATTCCATTTTTTGCCAGTGCCTTTAGTGCTATTTGTACCACCTTAGAATTTTCATCCAAAAGAAAAGAATAGTATTTAAGTTCTTTTTTAATGTCTATTTTTACATTGTGTTCTTTTGCAGAGGATATGAAAACTTTTTCCATTTCATCTGCAAGTTCCAAAGATCTGTTATGGTTTGTACTCCTGCATTCCGCGACTATCTTTGCTGTGTTAGGAATTCCATTTGTTACTTCTCCACCTTCAAAGATGCCAACATTTGCAGTAGATCTTTCATCTACTCTACCGAGTTTAAGTCTTGAGATGGCTTTTGCTGCGGGTACTACTGCAGAAATACCATTCTCTGGTTCACTTGCGTGTGCAGAGGATCCTTTATATTCAACATAGAATGCAAACTTTGTTGGTGCACCTATTACTAGCTCTTGAATGTCCTCTTCATCAAGAACATATGCTATTTTTGATCTTACTAAGGAATAATCAAGTTTAGACGAGCCTTCTGTCCCAATTTCTTCGCATCTTGTTATTACAAACTCTATTGGAGGTCTTTTGCTTGCAGAACGAAGAGCCTCAAGAACTACTGCTATACCTGCTTTGTCGTCTGCACCCAAGATGGTATCACCTTTAGACTTTATTATGCCATTCTCTATGACAGGTTCTATCCCTAGCCCAGGTTTAACTGTGTCTGCGTGACATGAAAAAGCAACATACTCACTGCTGTTTGAGTTTTTTGCTGGAAAACTTGCTATTAAATTACCAAAAGTATCTTTTTTTGTAGTGGCACCCTCTGTTTTTAATAAATTTTCCATATAAGAAACGAACTCTGTGTCATTAGGAACTTCACTTGGTATTTTTACGAATTCACAAAAAGTATCTATAAGTCTTTTGGAGTCCATCATGCAAGATCCTCCACTATGGTAATGAGTATATTAGCTGTTTTTTCCATTTCAGATATTATTGCGTATTCTTCTGTTGAATGCATTTTTCTTGCTCCAACACCAAGCACAGCACTTTGTATACCTGAATGGTTAATGTGTGTTGCGTCTGTTCCACCGGCTGTATATTTAACATCTTCCTTTAATCCATTCTTTCTTATTGCTTCAACGGCTATTTTAACGACCTTTGCATCTTTTGGGATGGTATAGGCAGTAAGAGAAGTATTTACGTCTATTTCAACTTGTGCACCAAAC
>JAKIZQ010000160.1 GCA_022707945.1 Bdellovibrionales bacterium | reverse complement strand
GTTCTTTATCTGGGATCTTGGTTGGTGGAGGTATTTTATTTGTTGTAGCAGAGTTATACAGGCTTATAACCAAAAGGGATGGCATGGGCGGAGGAGATATAAAACTTTTAGCAGGTATTGGCGCTGTACTCGGTTGGTATCCAGCCATCCTTGTAATACTTATAAGTTCTGTACTTGGTTCTTTATATGGAGTGGCCTTAATGTTGTTCGCTAAAAAAGACAGACTTGCAGAAATGCCCTTTGGACCTTTCATTGGTATAGCTGTTCTTTTCTATCATTTTATATCTGGTGGAGGCTTTTTTAGATGAAGTGGATGTTGCCTGCGGGCATAGGTCTTTTAATAGTCATAATGTTCTCTATACCAATATTGCATGAAGCTGGAATAGACGGACGTACTCTTAAAGTTGCAAGAATTATTAGTAAAGACATTATGGAGAGCAGAAGAAGTTCCTTAAAAAATAGTGAAAGCTGTGGTGTTAGCTTTGATATTAATAACAATAATTATACTTTATATTGTTCAGAAAAACCTTTGCGTACAGTTTCTTTATCTAGCATAGCTAGCGATGTTGTTTTTTCTTCTTTATTAGACGTTACTCAAAGTTCATTTAACTCAAACAAAGTTTTTTTTGGTAAAGATGGCAAAAGAGCTGATATTGATGAAACAAAGAACTCAATCTATCTTTTGAATAAAAAAGATGAAACCCTTGGGATAAAGAACAGAGCGGTTAGAATATATGTTGATGTGAGCGGAAGAATAGACATTCTTAAGGTCGATAAGGTATATAAGAACGGCGATCTAGTTTTTGAGCCTTTATAGAGTTTTGAACCAAACGTCTGAGTGGTTTTCTTTTGTAACTTGATCTATATATTCCAAGGTTAAAGAAAGATTATTTTTAAATATTTCAAAATACTCAGGTGTAAGGCCTAGTTCTTTTCTAAGTTCTGTGTCGTTCATTTTTTGTATGTCTTTTAACTTATCAATGTGTTCTTTAACAAATCTTGTTACTCCAAGTTCTTTTAATGTATTCAGTCCCGTTCTATTGTTTGGCATCAAGACTGCACCATTGTCTAAAGAGAATAAACGAGCTTTTTTAAATATTTTTTTGCCTTTCTTTGATTCTGTATCACCATCAACAGAATAAAAATGTAAATTACCGCCTGCAAATCTATCGCTATTGCCCAATACTGCATCAAGCACTAGTATAGAGCTCATGTCTCTTGCAACTTCGTCTCTGTAAGCCCACCCATCTACACAACCTTTTGGTTCAAATAATTGTGTGCACTGTGATAACACAAAAGCATTATGTGCTGGTTGTGGTCCATTGGCCTTGAGGTGTTTATATATGGGACTTGTCTTAAATCCTTTTTTTGATCCAAGTGGTTTATAGAACATTAAATTGTGTACCCACAACTTTAAAGCGCCCTCTAATTTTTTACCTTTTTGGATATTGCTTTTTATTTCTTCTATTATTATTTTTCTGTTCTCTTCTTTTTCTGGTCCTTGTTTGTTGGAATATTTAGTGTTCTCAAGTAGTGGTAATACTTTTTCTTGGGTCTTTTTATTCATGTAGGAGATCTCTGTTGGGCAATAGATGTCTAAACCTATTAGCTGGGCTAACTTATACGAAGCGTATTCTCCTCTATAAAAAGTGCTTCCACTTGTTGGTTTAAAAACAGCAAGATTGTTGTCGTCCTTATCTTTTAACTTAAAGATAATTGACCTGCCTTCTAGGTCTCCCATAAGTTTTATTTTGATATCGTTACTGTTTATGTCTATGTCTTTTATTGAAGAGTTATCTGCACTCAACAAAAGAGGGAACAGCAGTGTTATTAACGATATAAAAATTTTGAACACAAGAGCTCCTATGAGTTCTTATATATCTTTAGTTTTCTGCCTTTGAATATTACGCTCTTTTTCCTTAAATTGTTCCATTTCATTATGTCGTTAACGCTAACACCATATCTTGATGATATTGACCAAAGGGTATCTCCTCTTCTTACGGTGTGTAGTACATAGTTGGTTTCTACAGCTTCTTTTGAGCAGGTTATCTTTAATCTTTGTCCTGCAAGTATGGTGTATCTTTTTACAGTAGGGTTACAATCTTTTATTTGTTCTATAGTTACGTCATATTTTTTTGATATTCTTTCTAGTGTGTCCCCAGATCTAACTCTGTATATGATAGGTTTTTCTTTTCTCTTTGGGGTCTCTGTTGTTTCTGTTGAAGCAATGTTTGTTTCTGAACCTGTAGCAGTT
>JAKIZQ010000015.1 GCA_022707945.1 Bdellovibrionales bacterium | reverse complement strand
GGTTCGAGATAGAAATAGGAGAAGGAAGGAACCGTGAGGTAAGAAAAATAGTGGAGGCAATGGATTCAGAAGTAGCCAGATTAAAACGTATAGCTTATGGTCCAATATCTAGTGGGATACCGCCAAAAGGAAGGTTCCGTGAGCTTACCAGAGATGAAATAAAAGCTATAAGCGATCTATTGCAGATCAAAAGATGAGATCCTACACTATAAGGTCTTTCATCATATTAATAATTTTTATGAACATAACGGTGCTTAGTACCTCTCTTGTGCATTCGTTCAGAACCCCTATTGCTCTTTGGTGGTCATATTTTTTTGTTCTAATGATACTTTCATTCTCATATCGTAAACATCAAAAAGAAAAAGCCTTCATAAACATGATAATCTTACTTTTAATAGGTCTGCCCATCGCTGGTATAGGAATACCTATTACAGCTATAATAAAGACCTTTAACACTACTCCATTAAAATCTACGTTATATATTTTCATAAGCACTGCTTGTCTTTTATATCTAGTGATAAGACATCAGGGTTACAATACTCTAGAAACCATATCTAAAGTATCAAACTACCTTATTGAGTTAAAACAACAAGGAATTAGATCAAGTTTGTTCTCTTATATTGTATTCGAAGCATTGTTATTCATTGGTGCAATACTCTTTTGGTCGTTTTATAGAGGCTGAACAAATTGAACAACCGTTCATCAATTTCCAAGGTACAAAGGGTCCTCTACTCTACAGATATATCTATGTTTGAGTGTGTGCCCAAAAAAATATACTATCCAAAAAACAAACAAGAATTACAAAAAATACTTATAAAAGCAAAGAAGAATAAAATAACGATACATCCTAGAGGCTGTGGCACTTCTACCGCAGGACAAAGCCTAGGCCATGGTGTTCTAATAGATACAGCAAGATATATGAACAGAATATTACACATAGGTAAAGACTATGTAGATGTAGAACCTGGAATAATATTAGAGGAACTTAACAAGAAACTAAAACCCTTTGGACTTTTTATGCCGGTTGATCCATCCAGCCACGAAGTTTGTTCTATCGGAGGTATGGTCTCCAATAATTCTTCTGGCATACATTCTTACCTTTATGGAGATACTAAAGATTACGTAATTGGCATAGAAGGTTACTTTGCTAACACAGATTCCTTTTCAACTATAAGTGGAGAAGGAACAAAAAAATACTTAGATATAATTAGTTCTATAAAGCCCAAGGCTTTGGCTTTAACAGATAAAATTGCAAAGTCTTCCAAAAATTCTTCTGGATATAACATTAAGGATACTTTTTCAAAAAATGGACTTACAGCCCTAAATAGTTTGCTCATAGGTAGCGAAGGCACCCTTTGTGTAATGACAAAGATACGTCTAAAAGTGATACCACTACCCGAAAAAAGAATAACCATACTTGCCACTTTTGACGATCTGGAAAAAGCACTTCTAGCTGTAAGTGCTTCAAAGAAAATAAACAATATATCTGCTATAGAACTCTTGGACAAAGAACTTATAGCAACCAGCAGAAAATATTTTACTGAGATACGAAATTTTTTCTCTGATGATATAAATGCAGGACTTATATTTGAGATAGATGGTACAGAAAAAAACACACAAAATTCATTAAAAGAATTATTACAGGTCCTAGAGCCTGTTGCCAAAAAAATAGAAACAGGACACAACGAAGAAGAAAGAAAAAAACTTTGGTGGATGAGAAAATCCGCCAGTTCCATACTTAACAGGATAGAAGGAAGCACTCGCTCCCTTAGGTTCATAGAAGATATTGCAGTACCTACAGAGAACATAATAAAATTCTACAGAGAACAGAAAAAAATACTGGATGAATATGGACTAAGGACAGCTTTTTTTGGCCATATAGGCAGTGGACACTTCCACATTAACCCAAGAATAGACACAAGAAGACCTGATTTTTTAGACGTTGTAGATGAAATAACAAAACGTACTCAAAAGTTAGTAAAAGAACTTAATGGAACCATGGCTGGAGAACATGGTGATGGCATATTAAGAACACCTTATATAAAGCTCTTTGAACCAGAGTTACACGAATTATTCTTACAAATAAAAGAGGCTTTTGATCCAGAATGGATACTAAACCCAGGTAAAATAGCAACTAAAGACAAAAAACAGACTGTCATGAATAGATATCTTTTTAAGTCCATATACGAACTGGACCAAGACACACTGAACGAGATAGAAAAATGCCATGGTTGTAATGAGTGTTTAAAATTTTGTACTACTTTTAAAGGAATAAGCACGAACGAAGGGCTAAAAGCCAGAGGTAGAGCAAGTATTTTAAGGGCCATAGTAAATGGAACAATAAGCAGTAAAAAAGAAATAAAGGAAGCACTGTACTACATAGAAAAATGTGCACTGTGTACAAAGTGTGCCAACCAGTGTCCTACTGGTATTGATATTACAAAAACAGCATCGTTATTAAGAGAGCAAAAAGTAATACCAATATCTTTAAAGAAAAAACTATTAATGTTCTTAATGTATCCCGTAAAAAAATTACTCATTAAAAAGACTAGTTCTTTAAATAAGGGGGGCACTTTTAAACTTAATAGGCTAGAAGTCTTTACAATAAGACTGGGCCTTTATTACAGACCATATATGAAAGAGTTCTTTAAATTATTTAAAGAAAAAGAATTAAAGGCACTCTGTTATGATAAAGATGTTGTAAATTACCTAATTTACAGACTTGGATAATTTAACTCCAAGTTCAAAGCATTTCTCAAGATCTGTTTTTTCTGGAACATATTTAACTGCAATACCGTCGTCAGCTACTTTTATACCGCCAGCTTCAAGTTCTGCATTCATCTTCTTTATGACATTTGGGTTCCAGCCGTAAGAATTTATACAAGCACCTATTCTATTAACTGGTCTTAATCCCTTCATGTATGTGCTCATATCGGCGACTCTAGGTAACATTTCATTATTAAGTGTAGAAGAGCCTAGCACTACTATCTTCGAATCTAATATTTCTGTCATAACATCACTTCTATCATTCTCTCCAAGCTTCATTAATTTAACCGTGACACCTTTACTCATCAACCCTTCTGCCACCTGCCCTGCCATAAGTTCTGTACTCTTCCACATAGTGTCGAACACAACTACAGCCTTATTCTTAAGGGTTGGTTTACTCCAATCATCATACGCCTTAATAATAGCAGGAATATTTTTCCTCCACATAAGTCCGTGATCTGGTGCTATAAGGTCTATTTTTATGCCTAACGCTGTTACATCTTTCAAAAGTTTTTGTATGAGGTTGGAATATGGCATAAGTATATTACCAAAATACTTTCCTGCTTGGAACATCAACTCACCAAATTCAACTTCATCGTCGAATCTTTCGCTGGTTCCCCAGTGTTGACCAAAAGCATCACTTGATACAAGTATCTTTTGTTCATTAATATAAGAAAACATACTGTCTGGCCAATGAAGCATGGGGGTTTCTATAAAAGTGATACTGTTCTTGCCAAGTGTTATTTTATCGCCGGTCTTAACAACATGATATGGCCAGTCTGTTCGTTTAAAGTGCGATATCATCGCCTCTTTACCCTTTAAAGAACAAATTATTTTTTCTGGTTTTATAATATCTACAACCTTTGCTAAAGCTCCAGAGTGGTCCATTTCGACGTGGTTAACAACTATATAATCTATCTTTGAAGGTTCTATTATGTCTTTTATCCTTTCTAGCATTTCTTCTGCAAAATGTGATTTTACAGTATCAAACAAAGTTGTCTTTTCATCCATAAGTAAAAAAGCATTATAAGAAGAACCTTTCTCTGTCGTGTAACCGTGAAAATCCCTTAAGTTCCAGTCTATCGCTCCCACCCAGTAAAAATTATCTGCAACTTTATATGACTTGTACATTAGATCATCCCCCTACTATGCAAGGTTTCTGCTATCAAAATTGTACCACCTGCAGCGCCCCTCACTATGTTGTTAGATACAGATGTAACACAGAACTCTTTATTAGATATTTCTTCTAATCTGCCTACTGCAGTACCCATACCATTCATATACCAAGCATCAAGTTTTGGTTGTGGCATAAAATCATCACCCTCATATACTTTGTATACAGGCGCTGTACTTATGGAAGGAAGTACACTACATTGTGGTTTATAACTCTTCCAAAGTTCTATCATTTCTTTTCTTGAACTTTGTTTTTTTGTTTTGAACCATATAACAAAGGTATGTCCATCTACTACGTTAACTCTATTCACTCTTACTTTTATATCTATATCATTTGTGCCGAATATCTTTGGAAGCTCTTCTAATATCTTATCTTCTTCATTTGCTATGTTCGGAATAACATTAAGCTTAGCTTCTGGCATGGTCAAACCCTTAAGCCCTGCTCCGCTTATAGCTTGCATGGTAACTATATTAAGACTCTCAAGACCAAGCTCTTTTTGTATTGGTGCAAGTGTAAGACTAATTCCTATTGCGCTACAATTAGGGTTAGTGGCTATAAAACCACCATTATATTTTTTCTTTTGTTCTGCTACAAGTTCTATACTGTTAGCATTTATTTCTGGCACCAGCAAAGGGACATCTTTTTTCATCCTAAATGACCTTGCATTAGATACAATTCCAAAACCTTTAGTCCTAAGTTTTGGTTCTATTACGTCGGCAGCTTCTGCAGAAAGTGCAGAAAAGAAAAGTTCTATTCCTTTACAGGCATTTTCATCATCTATAGAACAGATCCTTTTTTCTGCCATTTTTTTATCTAATTTAGACGAGCAAACCCAATTGACCACATCGTAATATGGTTTTCCGTGTTTATCATCACGTCCAAACAAAGTGTTTAATTCAAAAACAGGATGTTCTGTTAGTACTTCTACTAATCTTTGTCCTACCAATCCAGTAGAACCAAGTAACCCAACTTTTATCTTTTTTGCCATATATAGTCCCCTTCGTTATTAGGCACTAAATATAGGCAGAGTAGTTAACCTATGCAACTGGAATTTTTAATACTTAACTGCTCTATAGTAAGTCTGTTTTGTAATAGAATAGAATTGATAAGTAGCTCTAGTTTTATAAGGTCTCATGCCTCTTTCAAAGAATTTGTAACAAGCAGGCGTCCCAAGACCAAGCCTTCTTTGTAAACTCGATATATCATCATAGTCTCTTCTGGTTAAGAAAGGCAGAGAACTTCTTGTAGATGCATCTATAGCCAATATCCCCGATATTAACAAAACAAAATCTATATCTTCTTTTTTTGAGTCATTACTATCAATATTTTCTGAAAAAACGGAGAAATACTCATATAAACCTTTCCTAAACCAAAGTTTAGATTCTTCTTGCCCAAAAATAACACCTGTCTTAATACTCATCTTCTTTAGAACTGCATCTAGTTGTTCATATAAATCTTCACTTTCCAACAATGTATAGGTTTTTATTAGGTCTATGGCTTCTTTTTCATTTTTAGGTACTAATATCTTATTATCTAAAAATATCATTGAAGAATTATTTTTTATAAAAGCTGCATTATTAACATTTTGTAATCTTTTTTCTACCACAGGCAGTAATTCCTTATCTTCATTGTTGCAAGCAGGATCAGACAATCCCTCATCTACATGCTTTAAAATAGCAACTTGTGAATCTCCTTGTTTAGATAAAAATTCAGACAAGCTTGTCTTTTTTATTCTTAATTTTTCTTTATCCTCATAATAAAAAATATCCTGCGGTGCATTAGCAATAAATCTTATGGAAAATAGACGCATTATATTATTATTAGAATATTTAGATGCTATTGATATAACACCATCAGACCAGTTATTCCATTCGTTACCAAAAAGTATTTCAAGCAACTTTGGGTCAAGTCTAAAATTCTTTCTTTCTGCATTTGGAATATTTGCTACTATTAAAAAATGAGCCATCTCTTGTATGGTTTTTCCTTGTAAAGAAGCTCTAATATTAGGAAGAATATTAATATAATAATTTATTATCTTTTGTTTTATCTCTGATTGTTGTGCTAAATTAATTTCTTGTTGTAGGGGTTTGATCTTCTCTACTTTTGCTTTAACAACAGCCTTATTCTCTACAACTGGTTTTTTGACTTCAGTTTTTGGTTCAACTATAGACTCCTTTACCTTCTTAAGTTCTTCCATGTTTATAGTGACATCTAAACTAAACATCCTTGAAAGACCTTCTAGCCCTTTAGCTATTTCTTCCTTTTCCATATAGCCTAAAGATGACGAGAATTGGTCTAGGAATGCTTTGATAGAACTAAGGTCTAGGTACTTTGTTTCAGCAATATTGTTAAGCTCAGCTTCTAATTTAGAAAAAGAATCAAATAATTGAGTTGCTAGCATGGCAAGATATAGGTTCTTTGATAAATTGTTACCAGAGAATGGGGAAGAAAAAGTGCAAGATTCATCTTTTTTTTCTGAATCCAAGAACACAGATACATTTTTCTTTAATTCTTTCAATTCTATATCTATTTCTGGATCAACAGAAAGAGGTTTAGCTATATAAGCAGCTATTTCAAAGTCGTCTTTGAACAATTCTTTATTCTTCTCAAAAAATTTTGCTATTGAAAGTAGAACTCTTTGTTCTTCTGAACTATACAGTATTTTTGATCTATCATAAAATATCTTTACTATCTTACCATCCTCTATATTCACCATAGATGACCAGACTAAATAGTATTCTGATCTTCTGGAAACTTTTAGGAAATCTTCCATACTATAAAAAGGTTCTGCTTTTGCTTTAGTATAATACTGTTCACCATCAGCATTGCTGAATAAAGCAAAGTATTCTTTTTCTTTTGACTGAGAGTACAAAGGAAAAGCAATAATTAAAAACAAAGAAATTAGTAGTATTTTTTTCACTTTTTTATCACAGCCTTGTAGTAATTCTTTGTAGCATTTAGTCCTGTATTCAAGAACTCCACAAAATACTTATTGTTAGTCAAATAAGTACGTTTGTTTATATTTTCACTTATAAGGCTATTCCCTATAACATTTTGGCCCAATATACCAAAACTAATGAACGAATCTGTGATGAGGTCCATAGACGCTATATTTAATTTACCAAAACTACTACCTGTTAAAGATTGATTATGCCAAGCCACAGATCCAGAAAGTATTAAGAAGAACTTAACATCTTCAGTAATCTGCTCTCCACCTTCTAGTACCTGACGATATATAAAATCATAAATACCCTTTTTCCCATACCTACCAAACAAAAGATCTTTATCACTTTCTGTTAAAACACCATCTTGCTCACTCCACCTCTCCATTAAAACTTCTAGATGCTCCATTAAATTATTGGAACCTAGACCTGTGTTAGTAGAGAGTATCTTCATAGCCTCTTGATCACTCAAAGGGACAAAATCTTGTGGTAGTACAAGATCATTAAAATTAGATATAGAAGATGTCTTTCTTGAAACAGGATCAATAGTATTGGTACTGGTGTTAGCATTAATTACTAAAGTCTTTGACAAATCTTCATTTGTGCTGGTTTTAAGTGTTATTAGATGTTTCTTATAAGAGTTAATCCTGCCATTATATTCATTGATAAAAGACTCAGGTGTAGATACTTGTACTTCTCCTGCCAATAAATTATCTATATATGAAGTTAAGCTTGGTTCATTATCAATTTGTAAACCAGTATATCCTTTATAGACACTTATTATCTTTTTTGCAGCAGCCCCTAGTAACATCTGGCTTTCTTTTGTAACAACTTGGGTTTCATCTATGGCATTCAATGTAAGGCTTATAGTCTGGATATCGTCAAGGTGATAGGCCCTTTTAAGATAGTTGATACTTGAAACTTTCTGAGCATCATATTCGTTGTCATCTTCAAAAGTAAAAAATTTGGTATCTGGATTAAAATAATTATCTTTTATTTCTAACCCATCCTTACTATCAAGAAATTCTTTTAGATTGCCTATTAAAACACCTGCTTTATTACGATCTTGAACGTTGTATCCGGGATATGATTCATCTATCCAAACAATTTTACCATCTACAGAAAAACCCTTGCCAGACCATAATTCAACAGAGCCTTGTGTCGCAAACTTATTAAATAATTTAGAGGCCGAAATCAAAACATCTCCAATCACAAACTGATGGATACCAGCTGGTGTTTTATATAAGACACCCGAAAAATATTTTTCTCCAAAGCTTAATAAATTTATCGCTGATTCATTATCTGTAATTGGCATACTAATATTAAGATTACTATTATTTTCCTCAACTCTTGATGATGTATTATTCAAAGAATTAGGATTATACGCCTTTATTGCATCCTTAAAAGATACACCTTCATTAACACTAATATTCTGCCTATAAATAGCTCTTATAGATTCAACTTCTTTTACTAGAAGTCCAGTCTTGTATTTATCTACCTCTTTTGATAATCCAATATTATTAATTACAGAACTTACGTTATCATCTAGTTCATGGAATCCGTTACTGAATGTCTTCATAAGCTCTAATTGTCTGTTTATTTTAGTTCTTATAAAATCAACTTCAGGTATCATGGCTTTAGTCATGGTGTTGTAATTAAAACCACTCTTCTCAAATATTATATCGGTATATCTTGTGTTGTTCGGCCCTTTCTTTACTTCTGTTTTTACTGTCAAACTGTTCTTGTTGAAGAAGAATTTGCTTTTATAATAATCATGATTGTCATACTCTATTCCTAACACGAACTCTTCATAGGGTTCATTTAATAGATGGCTTAATTCCTCTAACTCAACTATTATACGATCTGTTATATCAGTCACTACCTTGAGGTACTTTTTTGCATATACCAAATTTTGTAGAGGATCCTCTTCACGAACAGCTGCTCTAAGTTCATAAGATATAGTTTCTATATATGCAGGTACTTCATCTATAGAAACTTCTGAGGAGTAAAGTGGTTCTAAAATGTTTAATTTAACATTTCTATATATTGAACCATGAAAATCACTTTCCATTCCTATGTTCCACATGGACTTAAATAATATATGTATATCTTCATGTATTAGGTTCTTATAATCACCCAACATTTTTGCAAAATTATCACCAACATAAAAAACACCTTTTGAATCATATTGGGCGCCAGCTTCAGTTAAGATGAATATAACAGGTAGATACACCAATTTTACCTTGAATCTTGACCTAAATTTAGCGATTCTATTAATATAATGATCGCCTTCTGTTTCATAAACTATTGCCGTATATTTTCCATAGCTTGTACTTAATATCTCTGTATGATACTTAACACCCTCTTTTTCACATAATTCTTTTATGAGATCTATAAGCTGATTATTATAATTAGTAACTTTCTCATATAAATCTATAGGTAGTTTAAACCCAACTTTGCTGTATCCTTTCAAGATGTCTGCTATCTCTTTTTTTGCTTCATCCTTAATACCTTGATGTGTAGATACAATATTAATCGTATTTTTATTTATACTTTTATTTTTTTTCTTTGAACGTTTACTTACAAATTCATCACTTTTAATACGCAGGTCAACATAATGGCCCCAAACATCTGCTGTTCTTGGATTTTCTGGATAAAGTTCTCTAAAAAGCCTACTCAGCAAGATAAATGCTCTCAGCCTTAACATCCAATCATTATATGCTGCATCAGTATTGGTGCCGTGAATATCGTAGATTACCTTCAAGTTTCTTTCATGTGGAAATAAATTGCCCCATACATTATAAATATTTACAATAGATGAAAGGAGATCTTTTGCATCTTTTGCATCATCAGCTGGTGTAAGTCCAAAAAGATATCCGTTATTAAGTTTTTTTAATTCAGGTATAATAACATCTAACTCTTCTGTCATTTGTTCTATACTCATTTTGGTATAAGTTCTATAATACTTATCTGAGTCAATTTTAACTTTATCAAAGATAGGATCATTAACGTCGTATGAACTTCTAGTGATATCCTTATTGCCATTTCTGCTTACATTACAGAGATAATAATCTTCATGATATTTTGCTATCCAACTTTTATCTCTATATATTTTATTTTTAGCCCGAATATAACTTATTATTGCCAAGTAATCCTTCCAACCAGTATTTTCGTCTATAATATTTAATGAATGTTTCTTTGCAAAATGATCTATTGATGAGATAGTATAAGTAAGTTTGGGATCGAATATCTTATAGTCTTTAATTGAAGGATCATATACTTTTTTTATTACCAGCCTATCATTAATTTCATCATAGACTTGAACAACACCTCTTATAAGTATTCTTTGTTCGCCACTCTTATAATTCTCATTAATGATCTCTTCTATCCTAGCGCCTAGAACCTCTGATACAACAATATCATTTTCGAACGGTATAACCTTGTATATGTCCATGCCTGTAACATTTTTCTTTTTGGGTATACCAGAACGAACATTTCCAGACTCAAGCATCGCCATGTTGGAGTTGACTACATAACGATACGCATCAAGCACTAACGCTGTAACAGAAGTATTTAATATTATTTCACCAGGATCCTCTGGTCTAGCATCTATTTCAGCTCTATTAAAATGCCAAGAATGATCGCTTCCATCAAAAAGATATTCAGACAACACATCATACTTTAACGGTATAGGGATATTGTTTTTCATGTTGTTTATGAAAATATTGGTCTGTTTATCTGGAGAAAGTCCTCTTACATCAATGTCAAGATGCCCCTTATACTCAAGATCTTGTGCAGACATCTTTACATATTTAATTAAGTTAAGAGATTCTCCAGTCTCTATAACTGGTATTAAAGCTCCTTCTACTTTTAGGAAATATGTTCCGTCCTTGTGATCATGTCCCTTAAAAACCAGAACATTCTTGTTCTCTATCTTATTAACAAAAGTCTCTAGGTCTTCTCCTTTTTCTGGACTTAATCTTCTTTCAAAGTGAGCAAGAAGAAATACTTTTGAGATAGTACCATAAATTGTTTCAACTTGGGTTAGTATCTTGTTGTACTCAGAACTTGGGGTTTCCATATATATTTTATTGGATATTCTATCGTCGGTGTTTATACTTTGTGTTACCATACCAAGTATAAGTATCTTCTTCCCGTCAGCAAGTTCTACTATTTTGTATCTCGGATATGGATAGACCTTCTTTTTGGTATCCTTATTATTTACACTACTTATATTAGTCGCAATAAATTGGAGTCCTTTTTTTTCTATTAATCTATCTATATTATCCAGAGGATAATAAATAAGATCGTGGTTCCCTATCACAGCGGCATATGCATGCTTTGCCCAAAGAGAATATCCTATTTCGTTTTTTCTAAAACCCCATATTGGATAACCCTTAGGTTCATCTCCACCCCATAATAGTAAAGTTGCATCTTCTGGGTGTTTTTTTTCTATATCATTCTTGTATCCAACTAACTGTGATATTTTATATGTATTGCCGTGGGGATCACTAACAAATAGCACTCTTAGGTTGTTAATGTTCTTGTCTATCTTGTCGTAATAATATTTATTACCATATCTATCTTCTTTTATTTGTGCATAAAGTGGTGCACAAACAAGGGACAACAAAATAACATAAAAATATGCCCTTTTAATGAATGGTATTGTCATTGGGGCGCATTCTACCAAAAACCATGTAAAAAATTCAAGATAATAATCATGTGGCCCTGATATTTTATATCAGAGCCACATAAATACAGATAAAATTGATATCACTATAAGCTATTCTTAACTGTTACTCACATTTAGAGAGACGCTCATAAACCTTGCGTCTTCTTTCTACCTCTGCCGCAGCATCCTTAAATATAGCCTCTACTTCGTTAGGCACGATACTAGCAAGAGATTTAAATCTACCCTCTGTTTTAACGTAATCATTTATGTAATCCATTGTTGGAGCCTTAGATTCCCATATGAATGGGTTTTTGCCTTCTTTTGCAAGCATTGGATTGTACCTATAAAGTGGCCAGTAACCGCACTCAACAGCCTTCTTTTCCTGTTCCTGAGAATAACGCATGTTTATACCATGGTTTATACATGGGCTGTAAGCTATAACTATAGATGGTCCTGGGTAATTCTCTGCTTCCACTATGGCTTTTATTGCCTGATTCCTGTTAGCTCCCATTGAAATAGAAGCAACATAAACGTACCCATAGCTCATTGCAATAAGACCAAGGTCTTTCTTAGCAATTCTTTTTCCTGCAGTTGCAAATTTTGCAGTAGCGCCTATAGGGGTTGACTTTGATGATTGTCCACCGGTGTTAGAATAAACTTCTGTATCAAGCACCATCACGTTAACGTCCCTGCCCATAGCAAGTACGTGATCAAGACCACCGTAACCTATATCGTAAGCCCATCCGTCTCCACCAAGTATCCAGAATGATTTTTTACCAAGGAAATCTTTGAGCTCGTTAATATTCTTAACTACGTTAAGAGCTTCACCTTTTGCTTTCTTTATTTCAGCGTCTAAGAGTGCTTCTACTTTTTTAGCAGAACTCATAGATTCAAAAGAGCTATCTTTTTTATCTAACATTTCTTTTAACGCTGTTTTGAATTCACCAGAAACTCCGTCTGTTTCTATAGCCTTGTTGATGTTAATGTACAATCTGTTTCTAAGCTGACTAACGCCAAGCTCCATACCAAAACCGAACTCTGCGTTATCTTCGAACAGCGAGTTAGCCCAAGCAGGCCCTCTGCCTTCTTCATCCTTGCAATAAGGAGTGAACGGAGCAGTTCCACCATATATTGAGGAACAACCTGTCGCATTTGCCACATACATTCTGTTACCAAAAAGCTGTGTGATCAGTTTAACATAAGGTGTTTCTCCACAGCCTGCACAAGCGCCGCTGAACTCAAACAATGGTCTTAAGAACTGACTGCCCTTAAGAGTTGTTATGTCCGCACCTTCAGTAACGTTGTTAGGAAGTTTGTCAAAATATTCGAACTTTGCATTCTCTTCTTCTACACAAGCACTAAAAGGTTTAAGTTCTAGTGCCTTTGTTTTAGCAGGACAACTTACTACACAAGATCCACAGCCTGTACAATCATAAGGAGATACTTGAATAGCAAATTCCAAGTTATTTGAGTTCTTTGTGCTAGATTTTAGCGTCTTAAAATTACTTGGTTTAGATTTTAATTCATTTGGATCTATTTGTTTTGCCCTTATTACTGAATGAGGACAAACATAAGAGCAAATATTACACTGTATACAATTCTCAGATAACCATACAGGTACTTCTGTAGCAATACCTCTTTTCTCGTACTGACTTACTCCACATGGGAAAGTCCCATCGCAAGGTATCTTTGAAACAGGTAGTGTATCACCCTTATCACGCATAATTACAGCGGCAACTTCTGACATAAACCCGGGCACACTGTCTGCAACAAGTTTTTGTGGTTTGCAAGCAGGGTTAGAACTTGAAGGGATGCTTATTTGTGCAAGGTTCTTTTCTGTTTGATCCACTGCTTTCCAGTTTTGCTCTACTATTTCTTTACCCTTTCTTCCGTATGATTTTTCTATCGCTGTTTTTATGAATTTTATTGCTTGGTCCTTTGGAAGCACTCCAGAAATTATAAAGAAAGCGGCCTGCATAACAACATTTATTCTGTGTCCTAAACCAACCTCTTCTGCAACCTTGTTGGCATTTATATTATATACCTTAACTTTTTTGTCTATAATGGCCTGCTGAAGATCACATGGAAGATGGTTCCAAACGTCACTGTTATCCCAAAGGCTGTTCAAAAGAAATATTCCACCCTCTTTTATTCCACCAAGCACGTCGTATCTGCCAATATATGCCTGATTATGTACTGCTATGAAATCTGCATTATCAACAAGGAATGGTGCTCTTATAGGTTCTTTCCCAAACCTTAAGTGGGACACTGTTATACCGCCAGATTTTTTTGAGTCGTA
>JAKIZQ010000159.1:302-2260 GCA_022707945.1 Bdellovibrionales bacterium | reverse complement strand
AAAAATCAAAAAACCCTTTTTTAGCACAGGCTCTAAGACCATTAACGTTCCATGATATTAATTTCATCATTTTCTAATAAACCTCTTTGCAATACCAAGTAATTCTGTTTTAAACAACAATCCTATCCCTGAACATATCATAAGAAAACCTACGAAAGAAAAAAGACCTATCCTTTCACCCAATGCAACATAAGCGGCAACACTACCTGCTATTGGTTCAAGCAGTGTTAGCATAGAAATGGTTGAAGCCCTAAAATGTCCTACACAGTGATTAAGAGAACCATGACCTATTACAGTTGGAACTAACGCCAAAAGGAAAAAGAAAAGATAATTTCTTGGGGTATAGGATATAAGAGGTTCTCCAAAAGCGAACATAAAACCCAAACACACCATGCTGGCAAAAAAGTAGAGCATCACTATATAGACGTTGGAATCGTGGGTCTGTCTTACCTTTTTCCCAGTAAGCACATAGGCAGAAAAAAGTAATGTACTAAGGAATATCATACTCATCCCTGTAATATCCCCTTTCAGCCTTGAAACACCCTCTATAAAAGTAAGTACGGTACCGACAAAGGCAAGAATGAATGCCGGAATGAATTTACTTCTTGGACGCTCACGAAAAAATAAATATGCACCTATAGTGGTATAGATAGGATTTGTTGCAACAACTACCATTCCTTCAAAAACACTTACTGTTTTAAGTCCATATATCCACGTTATAAAATGTAAACTAAACACTATGCCACCTAAGATCATCCATAAAAGTTCTCTGGTTCTTACCTTGCTTATCTGTTCTGATATCGCAAAAGGAGCCATTAGAAAGATAAATATAGACGCTATGAACAGCCTATAGAACGCAATAGCATATACTGGAGCATGCGAAAGTTTTATTAACGTTCCTGCAAGGGACAAGGTGAATATTCCCAGCAATAATAAGATAATGTTGTGTTCTCGTTTTTTTATACTATTGAACATTATTACTCCATCGTCTATGATTGAACACCCTGACTGCCCCATTCTCTATAACAGCAACTAAAGTTCTTTTATCATCAAGAATGGACATGACAGCAAAATCCTTGTGTTGAAAAAAAAGTTCACATCCAAGGCCAGCCAATGAATATCCGTCAGAAACCTTTTTTGCAAGTTCATAAGGAACATCTACAGTCGGCATTACTAATGACACTAATTTTTCCATATCTATAATATTATTTTCAAGTTCCTCTACAGTAGTATTGTCCTTCAAATCAATTGCATCCTTTATATCAAAAGCCCCTGATCTTAACCTTTCAAGATCTGTAACATATGAACCAACACCTAAGTTTAGACCTATGTCGTCTATAAGTGTCCTTATATAAGTACCTTTAGAACAAGAAACCTTTAAAGTATAGAAAGGGAAGTTAAAATCTAATAAAGATATTTCAGATATAAATACTCTCCTTTTCTCCCTTTCTATGCTGATTCCCCTTCTTGCAAGTCTATATAAAGGGGCTCCGTCCTTTTTTATAGCAGAATGCATCGGCGGCATTTGCTCTATCCATCCTTTAAATCCTTCCAATGCTAAAACAAGTTTTTCCTTATTAACATCAATAGCTGATACTTCTAAATTTTGTATAATCTCGCCTTCAGCATCGAGAGTTGTGGTTCTCATTCCTAATCTACCAGTCACCTTGTAAACTTTATTCTCATCCATTGCATAATTGGATAATTTGGTGGCTTCTCCAAGACAAAGTACCAAAACACCACTTGCAAGAGGATCTAATGTGCCTGCATGCCCTACTTTGACTTTGTTTTTTGTTTTATTCCTTATTATTGCTTTTATTTTTTTTACAATATCAAATGAAGTCCAGCCATAAGGCTTATCAATCAATAATATTGAGTCGTGAGGTGTTTCTATAGAGTTTATTTGCATTATAAAATTTTAAAATCACTAAAACCGAAAAAATAGGCAATAAGTATAG
>JAKIZQ010000159.1:0-285 GCA_022707945.1 Bdellovibrionales bacterium | reverse complement strand
TACAATAATACGGTAGTATCCAAATACTTTAAATCCGTATTTAGTAAGGAAATTGATAAATCCTTTTATTGCAATTAAAGCAACTATAAAAGCTATAATATTTCCGAATAATAGGATAATGATGTTTCCGTTGTTTATGGCATGATAATTATCTAACATTTTATATCCAGCTGCTGCAAACATTGTTGGGACAGCTAAGAAAAATGAGAACTCGGCAGCTTTTTTTCTTGAAAATTTTTGAGACATACCTCCTATTATAGTTGCTGCAGAGCGAGATACGCCTGG
>JAKIZQ010000158.1 GCA_022707945.1 Bdellovibrionales bacterium | reverse complement strand
GCACGAGAAGCTCCAACTTCTGCATTTATAACTTTTGCAAATTCACAGATCTTATTAAAACATTCTTTACTACCAACTCCCATACCACCAGCAACTATAATGTTAGCTCCAGTAAGGTTGACTTTCTTTTCTTTTATTACCTTATCTATTACTTTTACAGCAAGGTCCACTTCATCAAGGCTAACACTCAAAGGTATTAGTTCTCCTTTTCTTGATGGATTTGGCTCTTTCATTTTCATAACGCCTTCTCTTACTGTTGCCATTTGTGGATGACGTTCTGGATTTATGATAGTCGCTATGATGTTTCCACCAAAAGCAGGTCTTATTTGATACAACAGCTTGTCATAAGTTTTTCCAGCTTTATTGTCGGTATAGCTACCTATTTTAAGCTCTGTACAATCTGCAGTAAGACCAGACTTAACAGTAGAAGCAACTCGTGGAGCAAGATCTCTGCCCATCCTTGAGGCACCAAACAAAACTATACTTGGAGTATCCTTTTGAACAGCCTCTACTACAGCCTTAGTATAAGGAAGACTTCTATAATCTTTTAATTCTTTATGCTCTATGGTGTAAACATAATCAGCGCCATAAGAGATAAGTGTTTTTGTCATATCACCACTCTTGTCACATGGAAGGTACGCACTTACCTTTGTATCCAATTCCTTAGCAAGCTCTGTTGCCCTGCCTAAAAGCTCAAGGCTTACAGCCTCTATCTTTGAGTTGTGCTGTTGTATAAACACAGCAACGTGACCACATTTTTTATTTTCCATATTTTTTCTACCTACCCTATTATGTGTTCGCTAACCAGTTCTTTCATCATGCTGTTCATTCCATCTTGTGTTGCTGGATAGTCTTTTGATTCTATAGATTTAAATACTACGCTATGAATTTCTTTAACTCTTGTGGGAGAACCAGCAAGTCCAATATATTCAGGATTTACGACGATATCACAAAAGCTTACTACTGGTATTTCGAGTCCTCTCTTTTTAAGATATTCGGCTTCTCCGTCTGTAACCCAGTCCTCGTTCATCTGAAAAGAAGACATTGCATTAACGTATTTAAGCAGTCTTTTTACTCTAGCTGGTCTAGGAATATTAACACCACCCTCTACAGTTAAGAGAACTGGAGTTTTACATTCAACAACTTCTGTTCCTTCATCAGAAAGACGTGACAACTTGATCTTGCCATTTTTAACTTCTTCTACCTCTGTAACAAAAGTTAGTTGTGGAATATTTAATTTTTCAGCTATTTGTGGACCAACCTGAGCAGTATCGCCATCTATAGCTTGGCGTCCAGCCATAATGATGTCGAAGTTCTTAACTTTTGCTTCTATAGCACTCTTTAATATCAAAGACGTAGCAAGAGTGTCTGAGCCAGCAAACTTTGGATCACTTAAAAGGAATGCTTTGTCTGCCCCTCTATAAAGTGATTCTTTTAGTATTTCTACTGCCTTTGGTGGTCCCATAGTTATAACAGTAACGTTAGCACCAAATCTGTCTTTAATGTCTAAAGCCATCTCTAGAGCGTGAAGGTCATCTGGGTTAAAAACCGTCTTTAACGCCGCCCTATTAACAGTACCATCTTCTTTCATGGCATCTGCCCCAACATTTGCGGTATCGGGAACTTGCTTAACTAAAACAACAATCTCCATTCTTATAACTCCTCTTGTCTATTATTAACAATAACATGGGGCTTACAAAAGCCCCGGGCCAAGGATATATCATTTAATCCAAATATGTAAAAGAATAAAAAGTCCTATTTAATGCAGAGAGTTAGATACTATTCAGGCTGTAAGTTATTAAACTTACAGCCTGAATTTTGAATACAGTAATTAATATAAAAACGCTATTTTATAATGCTCTCCTCGTCTAACACATGCAAACAACCTGATCCAACACAGCAACTTTTTATTACAACATCACCATAGCCACCTGATGGGAAAGCTTTTAGAACTGCTGCCAAGTCTTTTGAAGACGTTATGGTAAAAGATGAATAATAATTATTCCATCCCATAGTCATAGAACCAAAAGGCAGTGCTATAGTTGGATTGCTATCATAAGCATATTGTCTATAAATTATCTCCGCTGTTCCCGGAACCGTAGTACAATTTTGTTGTGGAAGGCTTATTGTAACTGTTTTGGATGAAGCATTAAGAGCACCTGTACATTTAATAATAGGTTTAGGCAAAGTCCCTACTGAAAGGACATCATAAGAAGCATATGCTGCTGCAGATGGATTCATATCATTCCTAAAAGCCATCGCCCTTATTTTAACTGTTTTGTTGTTATACTGAGCTA
>JAKIZQ010000157.1:1988-2304 GCA_022707945.1 Bdellovibrionales bacterium | reverse complement strand
GACTCCCAGCTAAAGAGCTCTAGGAACGATGTTAATAATGTGTTTACTGTTGGTATGCTAAAACTTTTGGAGAGAAACTGATGTGTGGATTTGTTGGATTTGTTGGTAACTCAAACCTGAGTAGTGTTGTTATAGATGCCCTTCAGGCCATACAACACAGGGGGCAAGACTCTGCAGGAATAGGAATAGTCTCAGAAAATGGATTCTTTCTGCACAAAGACCTTGGTTATGCCGCTCAGGCTCTTGAAAAGGTTAATTATAAGGGGCCAGGCGCAGCAGTTGGACACGTAAGGTATCCAACTATCGGTGGTGGAAT
>JAKIZQ010000157.1:0-1978 GCA_022707945.1 Bdellovibrionales bacterium | reverse complement strand
CGCACAGCCATTCTTTAGCAGACAACCGGGCGTTATGATGGTTCATAACGGTAATCTTATAAATTTCAAGGAACTAAAACTTAAATTAAAAAAACATTCTGTTAATCTTTCTTCTAACTGTGATCTTGAACCGATACTTTATTTATTTTGTTTAGAAATGATGAAAATACGAGAAGAAGGACACACTATCTTTGACGCTGTAATAGCATTAAAAGAAACTTACAAATATATAAAGGGAGCTTATTCAATATCCACAGCAATGATATTGGATGGCAAACCCACTCTAATATGTGCAAGGGATCCTTATGGTATACGTCCTGCTGTATGGGGAGAAAAAAACGGCGAGTTCATGTGTGCTAGTGAGAGTGTTTGTTTGGATGCAGTTGATTTTGAACTTAAAGGAGAGATCGCTTCTGGAGAGGCTGTTTTCTTTAGAGTTGGAGAAAACCCTCAAACACATTTAATAGAGAAAAGAGGAAAAGCACCTTGCGTTTTTGAGAACATATATTTTGCACGTCCTGATTCTGTTTATAACGAAAGATCTATCTATATGACCAGAATGGAATTAGGAAGAACCCTTGGAGAAGAATTAATAGCCAAAAAAGTTGATGTTGATGTTATAGTTCCTGTTCCAGATACTTCTGTTCCAGCGGCCTTAGAGATATCTAGGGTAATGGGAAAACCCTTTAGTGAAGGTCTTATAAAGAACAGATACAGTGCTAGAACTTTCATAATGCCTACTCAAAGCAGCAGAGA
This sequence comes from Bdellovibrionales bacterium, assembly GCA_022707945.1. Classification (GTDB taxonomy): domain Bacteria; phylum Bdellovibrionota; class JAFGOL01; order JAFGOL01; family JAFGOL01; genus JAKLHL01. The sequence goes on along the minus strand of JAKIZQ010000157.1, from coordinate 1,222 downwards.
AAATGCACTAAGATTAAAACTTAATCCAATAAAAGCTCAAACAAAAGATAAAAAAGTATTATTGGTAGACGATAGCATAGTAAGGGGTACTACATTAAAAAGAATGGTAAGGCTGTTAAGGGATAAAGGTAAGGCGAGCGAGATACATGTAGCCATACATTGTCCTCCAGTTTTAAATCCATGTTTCTATGGCATAGATATGTCAGTACAGGAAGACCTTATTGCTCACAGAAAAAGTGTTAAGATAGGTCTTGCTGGGAAAAAAGTATTAAACCTTGAAGAACAAAGACAACTTGAAAAAAGTGTTGCAGAACATCTTGGTGCAGATTCTGTAACATATCTTTCAATGGAAGGAACAAATAAAGTATTTGGTAACGAAAGATGTGCCGCTTGTTTTGATGGTAACTATATGGTGGAAGTAGATAAACAGGCAATAGATGAAATCCGCAACGACAGGATGAGTATTAGTTGTAGCTTTAACAGTATCAATAATTAAAAACTGGAGGTTTTACGATGAAGAGGATCAACACGGACAGACTTGTTAACACTTTTTGTGAATTGGTGAAAATACCAAGTGAGTCGAGTAATGAAGCTCAATTCATAGATTACATGGATAAGTTTTTTAAGATAGAAGGAGCAAAAACAAAAAAAGATGCTTACGGAAACCTTATAGCAAGGTTCGCATCAAAGAATAGCAATAACAAAAATATATTGGGATTTATATGCCACGCTGACACAGTTAAACCAGGCGTTGGTATAAGACCGATCGTTGAATCAGATAAAATACGTTCTCATGGAGACACCATACTTGGAGCAGATGATAAAGCAGGTCTTGCTGAAGTTATAGAAATGTTAAGAACTGCACAAAAACATCCTCCAATCGAGGTTATATTAACCAAAGAAGAAGAAATAGGTTCTTTGGGTTCTGTGAATTTGGATTACTCTCTAGTTGCATCAAAAATGGCAGTAGTTCTTGATATGGAAAATATAGACGAACTAGTCGTTGGTGGACCAACACTTATAATTATGGATGTTTTCTTTAAAGGTAAACCTTCTCACGCAGGTATGGCGCCAGAAAAAGGTATTTCTTCAATATACGCCGCTTCAAAAGCTATTTCACAATTAAGATTGGGAAAATTGGATGAAGAAAGCACAGCTAACGTAGGAGTAATACAGGGTGGAGAGATACGTAACGGTGTCCCCGAGCATACAAAAGTAATGG
>JAKIZQ010000156.1 GCA_022707945.1 Bdellovibrionales bacterium | reverse complement strand
TGGGTTATTTACGCAAACTCCATTTGTACAAACTTCATAACTGTCACAATCAGCAGAAGTTTCACAAAGAACAGTTGCTTGTCCTTCGCCACCTATTAAATTTGTATCTCTGCTTGCTTTGCCTTGATCAAACATTCCACATGATGCAAAAACTAGTATAAATGAAAGGACTATTAAAACTATCTTCATAAACGTACCTCCGAAACTTTATAATTTAATTATACCATAATAATACTTAAAAAGTCAAGGTTTTTTATAAAAACACTTCCATTCAATGTAAATTACCTACCATTTGCTTTAAGGGGGCTTGAGGGAACTACTTATATATACTTAATTACACTGGTAATTTTGGAGGTGTCAGTATGTCCATATTTTTGGGTATAGATGTTGGTTCACTAAGCGTTAAATTAGCAGGATTTGCAGATAAGGATTCTGTTAATGATGTAGATAAACTCATTAAAGCTGGTGGGGCTAAATACGCTTGGACCAAACACTATTTGAATGGTGGAAGAATATTTATTCTTGAGGCTGTAAAAGTTAATGGAAGACCAAGAGAAGTCGTTAGTAATATTATAGAGAAATTAAAAACAGCGTTACCAGAGAACTCAATAAAAGGTATATCTTTAACAGGTTCTGGATCAAAATTCGTAGGTTCTTATTTTGGTTTAAGATCAATAACAGAGTTCAAGGCTATTGCTAATAATTTTAAGACGCTATACCCAAACATTCGCTCTGTATTTGAAATAGGCGGAGAGAATTCAAAATATCTTGGTTTAAAAGATGGTCTTATTACCGACTATGAAACCAATGGTGAATGTGCCGCAGGAACAGGTTCTTTTTTAGACCAACAGGCTAAAAGGTTAAGATATGAAATAGAAGAAGTTGGAGAAATAGCTAATTCAGCGAATAGAAAAGCTATTATAGCAGGAAGATGCTCTGTTTTTGCAAAATCAGACATGATACATGCACAGCAAAAAGGATATACACCTGCAGAAATATTAAAAGGTCTTTGTGCGGCGATAGCTGTTAATTTAAAAAGTAATCTTTTAAAGAGCAAAGAATTCTCTACTCCAGTTGCTTTTATAGGTGGTGTTGCACTTAACGAAGCTGTTGTAGAGGCTGTAAAAGAAACTCTGTCTTTAAAAACAGAAGATCTTTTAGTACCAGAGCATCCTGAATATACAGGTTCTATAGGAACAGCTCTTTTTGAACTATCAAGAATGGCTAGCGAATCTGTTGAATTAAAGAAGACCAGTAGCGCAGATGACATTTTCCCAACTTATAAAGCACTTGATATGTCACAAGTAGTTTTGCTCAGAAATGATGTTCCTAAATATGAGTTTAAACAACTTACAGAAGGACAGGTCGTTGATGCATATCTTGGAATAGATATAGGTTCTGTTAGTACTAACCTTGTGCTTATTGATAAAGATGGCAACGTTATGAAAGAGATATATTTAATGACAGCGGGTCGTCCAATAGAGGTTGTTGGAGAAGGTCTTAAAGAAATTCACAAGGAACTTGGCGACAAAATCCGTGTGTTGGGTGTGGCAACCACTGGTTCTGGCAGAGAACTGATAGGTGAACTTATTGGTGCAGACGTAGTTAAAGACGAAATAACAGCACATAAAACAGGAGCTTCTTTTATAAGCAAAAAATATTTTAACGAGGATGTAGATACCATATTCGAGATAGGTGGTCAGGATTCAAAATACATAAGTCTTGATAAAGGTGTTGTAGTTGATTTCCATATGAACGAGGCTTGTTCTGCTGGTACGGGTTCTTTTCTTCAGGAACAGGCAGAAAAACTAGGAGTTAACATAAAAGGTGAATTTGCTCAAAAGGCATTAACGTCTAAACATCCTATTAATCTTGGTGAAAGATGTACGGTCTTTATAGAGAAAGATCTTAACAACTATCAACAAAAAGGAGCAGAACTTAATGACCTTATAGCAGGACTTGCTTATTCTGTAGTACATAATTATCTTAACAGGGTCGTAAGAGGAAGACATATAGGTAGGATAATATATTTTCAGGGAGGTACTGCTTACAACGATTCTGTAGCTAGTGCTTTTTCTAAGGTTCTTAATAAGAGAATAATAGTTCCACCACATAACGGAGTTATGGGTGCAGTTGGGATGGCATTAATTGCAAAAGAGAACTATGAAAGAACAGGTAAAGAAACTACTTTTAGAGGCTACGACATACACAGTGTTAACTATTCACTTAGAGAGTTTACTTGTAACGCCTGCTCTAACCAATGTGATATACAGGAGTTCACTGTAGAGGATAGAAAAACATATTGGGGA
>JAKIZQ010000155.1 GCA_022707945.1 Bdellovibrionales bacterium | reverse complement strand
GGATATCCTTATTAATCCTTCTTTATTAATATTAACAATCAGCTCAGGTGCAGTAGTTTTTTTATCTATTTCAACATTTCTAATTTCTTCATCTAGAAAGATCAATTTTTGATCTCTAAATAAATAGAACCTTTTTTTCTTGTTCATCAACCACAGATCAATAAAAGGCGGGATTTTCATGTTTTTACCTCCAATACAGACACATCAAAGGGTAATACAGCAAGATCTATGCCGTCCCCTAAGGCCTTGTAACAAAACGTTTTTATGTTCTTGATTTGGATATAATATGTAGTATTTTCGTCACTAGGATCAGTATGAACTAGGAGGGAAAAAATGAACAACAGTATCGCAAGGACCCCAGCACCAAAGAACGAACCTGTACTTAACTACACCAAGAACAGTCCAGAAAGGAAAGCCATCAACGACGAGATAAAAAGACAGATCAACCTTAATATAGATATACCTTTGATAATAGGTGGAAAAGAAATACGCACCAATGTAACAGAACAAATACGTTGTCCTCACGATCACGCAAAGATACTTGGCACATATCACAAGGCTGGAAAAAAAGAGGCTGAAATGGCAATAGATTCAGCTCTAGAAGCAAGAAAGGCTTGGTCAAAAATGCCATGGACAGAAAGAGCTAGTATCTTTTTAAAAGCCGCAGAACTTTTGGCAGGCCCATATCGTAACGTGTTGAACGTAGCAACAATGCTCGGACAATCAAAAACAGTATATCAAGCAGAAATAGATGCTGCTTGTGAGTTAATAGATTTTTGGAGATTTAATGCACGTTATATGGAAGATATATATACAGAACAGCCAGAAAGTCCTTCTGGAACATGGAACAGATTAGAGCATAGAGCTCTTGAAGGTTTCATCCTTGCAATAACACCTTTTAATTTTACATCTATCGGAGGTAACCTACCAACAGCACCAGCAATGATGGGCAACGTCGTTTTATGGAAACCTGCTAGCACTGGTGTGCTTAGTGCATACTACATAATGAAAATATTAGAAGAAGCTGGACTACCAAAAGGAGTAATAAACTTCTTACCAGGAAAAGGAGCAGAGATAGGAGACGCTGTTTTTTCTAGTAGTGAATTAGCAGGTATACATTTTACAGGTTCTACGTCTGTATTTAAATCAATGTGGAAAACCATTGGTGATAATATTGGGAAGTATAAATACTATCCAAGAATAGTTGGTGAAACTGGTGGTAAAGATTTTGTGTTCGTTCATAAGGATGCAGAAATAAAAGAAGTGGTAACAGCACTCGTTAGAGGTGCCTTTGAGTACCAAGGTCAAAAATGTTCAGCGGCAAGCAGAGCCTATGTACCAAAATCCATGTGGTTAGAGCTTAAAAAACAGCTATGTACTGAAGTCGCTAAAATAAAAGTTGGGGATGTAACGGATTACAGCAACTTTATGGGTGCTGTAATAGACAAGAACTCCTTTAATTCAATAAAATCATACATAGACTTTGCAAAACAATCTAACGATGCAGAAATCATCTGTGGTGGAGAATACGACGACTCAAAAGGTTATTTTATTCAACCAACAGTAATACTAACTTCAAATCCTAAGTTCAAAACTATGGAAGAAGAGATCTTTGGTCCTGTACTAACCATCTACGTTTATGCCGACGAAGAGTTAGACAAAACACTTGATCTTTTAGATTCAACAAGCTCATACGCACTAACAGGAGCTATATTCGCTAAAGACAGGAATATAATAAATCATTTAACAAACAAGTTGGAAAATTGTGCTGGTAACTTCTATATAAATGACAAACCTACTGGTGCTGTAGTTGGACAACAGCCATTTGGTGGAGCAAGAGCAAGTGGCACCAACGATAAAGCAGGAAGTTATCTTAACCTTATAAGATGGGTTAGCCCAAGGGCTATAAAAGAAACCTTCGTACCAGCAAAAGATTTTACATATCCTTTTATGGATTAGTCCTGATCTTCAGAATTTATAGCGAGGGTCTTACCATGTTTTCTTGACCATGCAGGAGTATCATCATCTAAATCTGTAGGTAAATTTTCGAATAAATTAGCTGTAGCCGTATCTACATTTGTATTATGTGTTTTCGTCCTTAATAAAGGCTTACCAGGCTGTACTTCTGTTTTTGTTATCTTTTGCGCCTGAGGCTGATCTATAGTTTCTCCACTTATACCAGTAGCAACTATTGTTAAACATATTTCGTTGCCTATTTCATCGTCTATAACCCAACCAAACATAACGTTGGCGCTTTCGCCTGCAGCAGATTTAACAAATTCGGCTGTACTGATTATTTCTTCCAATGGGACTGTTGAACCAGA
>JAKIZQ010000154.1 GCA_022707945.1 Bdellovibrionales bacterium | reverse complement strand
ATGAGTATTATTCAGAAACAGCAGTTCCTTTGGTGATCGCCGCAGGGGGGAATGTTTTAGCAACCGATTATCCCCCACATAATAACGACAGAACTGATTATGTTATTCCTCTAGATAAGACGGTATTTTTAAAAAGTAACTAAAGAATTATATATTACTTAGAATATACCTTCTGTACATTCTATTTATATGAATTACTGCCAGTAAGAACTATTTTTTTTATATAAGCATATTTGACGTGCTTTATTTCACAATACTTGCTATTACAACTATTAAAATCAGTTTGATAAGTCCCATGTTTTAGAAACATACTGACATGCTTCATTTAATAATACTTGCTATTACCTCAAATAGTGGGAAAAAGCCTCAAATTATTGAAGTTGATATAAAAAAGAGCTAATAACGGCTTGAATGAACTATGGGTGATTTGAATGGAAGAAAAAACGCATTGACGATAACAATTTAATGAAAAGCTCGTGAGGGAACTAAGGTATCTATATAATTTGCAAAAGAGAATTGTACTGAACCTTTGATTTGAGAGACTAGGCATGTTTTATCTAAACAATCCGTATAACAATATAGATAATCAATTGATATTGAATTAAATTAGCTGGAAGTATATAATAGTTTTATTAATTTGGGAGAACACGAAATATGAGATACTACGATTTAATTACAATAAACAAGCTTGTCACCTATGCTGAAATGATGGTTAATCGTGGCCAGTCTGAAGATATTATTTTATTTGAGGAAGATAAAATAAGGTTTTCAAAAACACTTATAGAAATAAAAGACATTCTAAATAAAGAAAGAGATAAGGAAATAACAAACCTGTTAAAACAAGTCCTTTCATTGGGAGAAAGAATAGATGGAGATTATATAGATTTTAAAAAAAAAGAAAATATAAAGGAATACTTGTATGATACTAGAATGGCGGTTGAAATATTTTATGAGTCAGCAAAAATACTGGAAAAGCTTGAAGTTTTAATCGAAAAGGATTCTTTAAGTGACCTTAAGAACATAAAGGTTTTTTCAGGAAGAAGTCTAAAAAAATATGATATCCCAAAACCTGATTACGAACAAGTTCTTACAAAGTGCGCCAGCTCAATAAAGAAATCTAGAATTGAAATCAGGAGGGATGGCCCATATATCTGGTTTGGAGAATACCCTCAAACAATAGCAACGAGCAAAGCCGTAGCTACTATGGGAACTACCCCTGACTCAAAGGGCTACTATACCAGCAGCTATGACAATGAGCGTTATGCAAAAGTAGTTGCAACTCCAACTCCACTTAGCTATACGTTCAGCGACAGCACAACAGTAAAAAGATCAAGCACTTACTATTTCAAGGTTGAGCCAATTAAGTGGAGAATACTTAGCGAAAGCGATAGAAAAGCATTGATACTATGCGAAAGCATAATAGCTAATGAGAGATATAATAGATATTATAGTGGAGCCATAGAAGGGGTCTATGCTAATAACTACGCAGAAAGCGAAGTAAGAGCCTGGCTTAACGACCAGTTCTACAACATAGCCTTTAGTGAACTTCAAAAGTCACTAATACAAACAACAGAAGTGGATAATAGCGTGTATAGTACAGGATATGATCTTAACCCATACACCTGCGAAAACACCTTTGACAAGATATTCCTCCCAAGTTATATAGAGGTAATGAATAGAACTTACGGATTTAGGAACATAACTGATAGATATAAAGTTACTAGCGATTATTCAAGAGCAACTGGTACTGGTGATTATACCTCCACGGGTGATAGTTACTCAGGAAACGACCGCTGGTGGTTGCGTTCGCCTTACGATGGCGACCCTAACTTCGCGTGCAGTATCAGTAGCGACGGCAATGTCAACTGGATCTACCTCGTCGATGACGATAGCTGCGGCCTCGTCCCCGCTTTGACAATTTCTCTAGACTAGGAGCGAAGCGGAAAAGGATAGAGAAAGGCAAATAATCAGCAAGCAGGGCTTGCAATCCCTCCCGCTCGCGGGGTGAAGGGCACTTTGTGCCAAACCGCGGAGAGAGAAATGATTTTAATTTTTCAAAAGGATACTAATAATTGCTAGAATCGTAGAATAGCCTTTGAATTATTTATTGAGTTTAGGATACTAATGTATTTAGAAAGGATACCAATAATAGGATAATTAACGCTATGTTTATTTATATTTGTGCTGTAGAATTTTGTCAAGATTACTAATTAAATTATTGGAAATGATAAGGCTGACAGTTATAAGTTAAGAGATTATCGGGATGAAACGGAGGACTCGAAAAGATATTTTTCTGATGGGTATCAGATGATGTTTTGAGGGAGTATTTTTTATAATACTTATGTGTTGGGATAGAGCTTTTTGATGGGTATCATGTGATGCTTTGAGGGAGTGGTTTTTATATTA
>JAKIZQ010000153.1:325-2423 GCA_022707945.1 Bdellovibrionales bacterium | reverse complement strand
GAAGTCGATCCTTTAAAACAAGGTATTGCTGATTCCTGGCCAGATTCTATGGATGATTCTTGTGCAAGGGAGGAATGGGGATGGAAACCTGATTATAATCTTAATCTATGACGAAAGATATGTTAGATAAGCTTTCAATAAAACTTTTAAAAAATTAAAATTAAATGGAGGTAAAAAAATGTCAGTTGAAAAATTAAAAAAAGTTTTATCCAATGAATTAGATGATTTAAAGGAAAAAGGAACACTCAAAGGAAAAGAGACTATTGTTTCCGGTGTTAAAAGAGGTGATTCAGAGAAAGGTACGAGGTATTTTCTTTTAGATTATCCAGGGAAAGAATTTATTAGATTAAATTCAAATTCTTATCTCGGGATGTCTATAAGGGAAGAAGTAATAAAAGCCGAAGAAGAAGCAGCAGAAGTTTATGGAGCTGGACCAGGAGCAGTAAGGTTTATAAGTGGAACATTTAAAGGTCATATAGATCTTGAAAATCGTTTAGCATCATTTCACGGTAGAGAATCTGCAATGTTATTCAGTTCAGCATATACTACCGTAATGGGAACATTAGCACCATTAATAACAGACGAGACAATAGTTATAAGTGATGAACTTAATCACAACTGTATAATCAATGCTATAAGGCTTTCTCGACCCAAAAATAAAAGTATATATAAACATCTTAATATGGAAGGTTTAGAAGAAGAGATTAAAAAGACAATAGGCACCTGTAAGCGACTTATCATTGTAACAGACGGGATCTTCAGCATGAGAGGAGATAATGCTCCCCTAAATGTTATTATGGATATAGCAAAAAAGTATGACTCTTCCTTTGAAGAAAATATAATTGTGGTCGTCGATGATTCTCATGGAGTTGGTGCTTTTGGAAAGACTGGAAGAGGTACAGAAGAATACACTGGAGCAAAGGTAGATTTACTTATTGCAACGCTTGGTAAAGGTCTTGGCGTAAACGGTGGCTATGTTGTTGGCGATTCAGTGATTACTCAATACTTACGTGAAAAAGCTCCTTTTTACATCTATTCAAATCCTATTACACCCCCAGAGGCAGCAGCAGCGCTTAAAGCTTTAGAAATACTTGATAGCCCTGTTGGAATTAAGCTTCTTGAGCATTTAAGAAATGTGACAAATCGTCTTACAGATGGTTTAGTTAATTTAGGTTATGAAACTATAATGAGTGAACATCCAGTTGTTCCTTTAATGGTTCGTGATACTAAGAAAACTGCAGATCTTGTCGCTTACCTTAAAGAAAATGGTGTACTCGCAACTGGACTTAATTATCCTGTTGTTCCTAAGGGTGATGAAGAAATACGTTTCCAGGTTTGTGCGGATCATACCGATAAAGATATAGACTATGTATTAGGAGTACTTAAGGAATATAAGCAGAGTAGAGGATAGTGAAGACAAAACCCAAATTAATTTTTACTATATTTTTTTTAGTGGTTACTCTCGCTGGTTGCAAAGCTAGCGAGAGTAACTTAATAAATGTTCCCGATGTTAGAGGAAAAAATATAGAGTCTGCTCAAGAAGAGCTTACAAAATTAGGGCTTAAAGTAGAGACAGTAGAAGGTGAATATTATGCTTCTGTTCCATCAAATTATATAGTTACGCAGAGCCCATATCCATTTACAAAAGTTAAACCAGGTAGAAAAATAAAACTTATAATAAGTAAAGGTATAGCAAAAGTTATTGTTCCTGACATAACAGGACTCTCTTTTTCCGAAGGACGAGAAAAGCTTGCTGAAAAAAAATTGAAAGTAGGTAATATTACTGAAATTGAGGGTGAACCACCATATGGAGTTATATCTTTACAAAATCCTCCTCCAGGATCTGAGATATCTTTAGAGTCTTATGTAGATATAACTGTTACAATTTCCAAACCTCAAACTGTTCCAAATCTTATCGATGTTCATTTCGAAGAAGCAAAAGAAATAATTACAAAAAATGGATATGTTCTTGGAAGGGTTATTTTTAAAGAAAGCAGTTTCCATCCTAGAGGGGTAGTTATTCAACAAGAGCCTATTCCTTTCTCAAAAGCTGAATCAGGGTCAATCATTAATTTAGTTATTAATGAAAAACCATAAG
>JAKIZQ010000153.1:0-287 GCA_022707945.1 Bdellovibrionales bacterium | reverse complement strand
TTTCCTTTGTTTGGAAAAAAGAATCAAAGATCTTATAAATTTCGGTATAGATTTTTTTCATATTGACATAATGGATGGAAACTTTGTTCCAAATCTGTCCTTTTCTTCAAAATTTGTTGAATCAATCAGGGTAATTTCCCCAAAGACACCAATTGATATTCACTTTATGGTTACCGAGAAAGCTTTTTTTAACATAATTGACCAATTTACCGTTTTCAAGCCAGAATTTGTAACAGTACATAGAGAGGTAATCAGTGATTTAAAATATGTTAAAGGAATGCTTATGA
>JAKIZQ010000152.1 GCA_022707945.1 Bdellovibrionales bacterium | reverse complement strand
TTTTAAGAACTTCTTTTCCTTGTTCTCCTTGTATCTCTTTTAAAGGTTTAGAAGAGTTTAAATCACCGACGTATTTTGAAAAAGAGTCCGACATGAATAATTTTCCAAATCTAGTTTCGAAAAGAGCTTCCTTAAGTTTATCTTTTAAAATTTTACTTTGCCCATAGTCGTAGGGACTCATGTTCCTGTTGTTTGATACATACAAACCAGTATTCTTTATAAAATCTACTTCTGAATCAGAAAAATTTTTGTAGAACTTGGCAGCATTTTCTTCAGACCTATCATATTGATTATATGTTGGAAAATATTTGGCAACTTTGGTTTCTAATGCAATTATATTATTATAGTAACCTACGATCTCGTTAAAATCTTTCATGTCTAGTTCTAGTTCTTGAGCTAGAGTCTGAGTAGGAGGAGCTAGCACACTCCTAAAATAATAAAAAGCGGCTTCTTTAAGAATTTCAGCGTCTATTTTTTTGCCATAGTTATCTGTTAAAAAACTATTCAAACATTTAAGTCTATCGGTAGTACAAGCAGAGGTTCCAGTTAACATTCTACTGTAATAGTAGTCATATGCAGATAATATACTTGCAAGGGCCATTTTTATTGCCTGTCTATAAACCTTATTATAAAGACTAATCAATGTTTGAGTTGAATTTGTGTAATCCATGTTTTGAAGTTTGCCGCCAATATCTATCAATCGTGCTTTTTCTTCTATACTAATATCTTCTGCTGTAGGTTCTTTAACTCCATAAGGCAGAATACTTTTGTAAATTTCTATTCCTTTTTCAGAGGACCACCTGCTATCTAAATAAAAGTATGTAGCTGGGTTCATACTCTTTATCAGTGCAAGTTCATCTAATTGTCTACATATCACAGGGAAGCTTAAATTATTCTTATCAAATATCATGTTGTCATCGTAGTTTTCGAATCCTGCGCTACAGTATGAAGCTTTAGTGCTAACCTCGTAGTCTTTTTCAGTACTTAAATTAATTTGTTCTTTTGCTTTTAACTGCTTAACTAAGTTTCCATTTCCCTTTATAGAAACAGAGTCTGTATAAGCCCTTACGCCAGAACCCCACATTGATGCCTTTGGAGTGTACGTGCTATTAAGTAGCTCTGACTTTGGATTGGTTGGGACGTTAACTAGTAACTTTCCGTTTTTATCAATTATTTCTTTGGGAACAGAAGCTGTTTCATAATAAGCACGGCCTTCAACAATTGAGTGTTTTACAAATATAGGTATGTAACCTTCAGGTGCTGTTTTAGTGTATGGTGTTATGGTAATTTTTTTATTTGTTTGTGCCTGTAGCAAACTATAATTGTTTGTGGAAACAAAAAAGAATAAGATTACAAAAGTTATTATCTTTTTAAACATAAATATAATTATAGCTCCTTAATTCTATTATAGTCTTATCGGACTATTAGTATATTATCTTTAATCAGGTTAAACTTTGGAGCGGGCGATGGGAATCGAACCCACATATGCAGCTTGGGAAGCTGCCATTCTACCACTGAATTACGCCCGCAACCTATAGAAGAGCCTTTTATATCATCTATTTAATTTACTTTGTCAATAAACACCAGCCGTGTTATTTATCTGTTATGAAAAAGGATTGTCTTTGTTATCAGGGGCTTAATGAAGATTATTTTGATCTACTGCTTGAAAAACATAGAGTAGGACAAAAAAATATAGATTTTAAATATATCCACCCGGTATCTGTTGCCAGTAAAGAACTCTTAAAAGAGCTTCCTTTTTCTAATTATGAAGACCTGAAAAAAAACAAAAAAGATTTTTTTATGGCAGCAAAGAGAACGACCTTGTGGTTAAAGAAAATGCAGGCAGGTGTTGGCTCCTCTATATCAAGGACGACGTATCTTGCAAAAAAGAAACAAATTGCTTTAGATGAAGTAAGGCTTGGCTGTAAGGGTACAGATCTTTTTGCAGAGGTAGATGGTAAAGATGTTTCTATTGCAGAGCTACAACTATTACAGGCCATCTATGATGCAGAACAGGGCTTTTATTCAAGAGTGGTAATGCAGGATATTGTTAGCGACGAAACTATGCATTCAATAAGGGACCTGTGGAACTTAAAATGTTTTTTTGAACCTAACAAAACTTATGAAGAGGTTTTTTCTAATAGTAAAAAACTTGGAAAGTTTGGAGAGATATGTCAAAAACATCAAGCTACTATAGACGATGAAGGCAAGTTGAGCACTAAAAGAACTAGCCCAGGTGGGCATGCACTTATAGGTGTTTCTGCTATTCGTGCTTGTTATAAGGAACAAGAAAGACCAAGTAAGGATGTTTGTGGACTTATAGGCGTGGTAGGTAATGGAGAAGACCTTGGTAGTAGTCCAGATCCTTTAATAGTTGGATGGATGTTAAAAAATAAAGTTCCAATCACTATGATAACTACAGAAAAGACAG
>JAKIZQ010000151.1 GCA_022707945.1 Bdellovibrionales bacterium | reverse complement strand
CCAAGGCGGTCTTGTAAGAACTAAACTAAGAAAAAAAAGGGTCTAACGTTTACAAGAAAGAACGTCTATCAATTCACAAAAGAACTGTTTTATAGTTGTTTCTGATTGTAAGTGATGCCAAGAAGTATTGGTTATTTTTTCCTTTAGCTCCTGTAATTTTTTTTCAACGCTATTACAATTACAGCTACAGGCACTCTTTTTAACTTTTTTTACTATTCCCTTTTTTATTATTTTCTTTTTAACTGGCACTTTGCACCTCCGCCGAAGAATCTAAAGCTATAAACACTTGCTTGTCAATTCAGATTTTGTTCACACAACAATGCTTTATGATATACTATCGTTACGACCTTAATGGAGGTAATTAACTTGGATATTAGGAGTAGAATAACAAAAAGCTTTAGGAATAATTTCATAAGTGGAGCACTGGTGTTAATACCAGTTACAATAATAGTGTGGCTTTCTGTGTTCCTTCTTAACATATTAGGTGGTGTAAGAAATATCCTGCCTAACTCCATAAGTGAATCAAGCAACTACCTTGTAAGACTTTCCTCTTCTTTGTTCGTTCTTATCTTTATAGTCCTATTCATAACTGTTGTGGGTTGGCTATCAAGAAAGATCATCGGTAAACAGCTCATAAAGTTTGTTGAAGAGACCATAGCAAAGATTCCAGTACTAAGAAGTGCTTACAAGGCTATCAAACAACTAATAGATATCTTTTCTGGAAAGAGCGACCAATTTAAGGCTGTTTGTATGGTTGAGTTCCCAAGAAAAGGAGTTTTGACATATGGTTTTATAACTGGAGAAACATTCTTAGAAGGAAAAAAATATTATTATGTTTTTGTTTCTTTCACACCTCCTACGTCTGGATTTACCATACTGGTAGAGCAGACAGATGTTATTAGGGTAGACACTAGCGTAGAGGAAGCCTTTAAGACCATACTCTCTATGGGTGTGTTATCGTCCAAAACAAACATACAAAGTACCGATAAAAAATGAGTGGACAAACCTTATTCATAACACTTGTAGCCTCTATATTAATATTCATAGTCTTGTCTAGATATTCAAAACAAAGAAAAAGAAAAAAAATCATGTCACAAGAAACACCAAAAGAATGGAACCTCATTATAAAGAGGAACATACCAATATATGAACAGCTCCCCAAGGAACTACAAGAAAAGCTACTACGACTGATGAAGGTTTTTGTAGCAGAAAAGAATTTTGAAGGTTGTGGTGGACTAAAGATAACAGAAGAAATAAAAGTAACCATTGCGGCTCAGGCTTGCTTACTGATATTAAATAAAAAATCAGATCTTTATCCAAATCTTGATTCGATACTTGTGTATCCCAGTTCCTATTCTGCAAAAGATATAGAAGCAGTAACGTATGGAACATACATAGTAAAGGAATCAGCAAGGATAGGTGAATCTTGGAAACACGGTATTGTTGTTCTCGCATGGGATCACGTAAAAAACGGAGCTCTAGATATAGACGATGGTCATAATGTTGTTTTACATGAATTTGCTCACCAGTTAGACGGTGAACCCTCTAGACCATCAAGTTATATTACATGGGCTAGGATATTATGTAGGGAATTCCAAAAATTAAGACAGAATATAGAAAAAGATAATGAGTTCGTACTTGATGATTACGGAACGACCAATCAAGCAGAGTTCTTTGCTGTTATTACAGAATCTTTCTTTGAAAAGGCCTTTTTAATGAAAAAGAAACATCCTGCACTATACAAAATGTTAAAGGATTATTACAAACTTGATCCTATCAAGTGGATGGAGGAAAAATGAAGACCATAATACGAATAGTCGTCATATTCATACTGTTAAGCATAGTCAGCACCACCCTTATAAATTATTTTGATATAGAATTTGGAGTTACAGATTACTGGGAAGTTCACGGCGTATTCTTTCTTATTTTTATAAGCATATTTCCAAGGCTAACCCTTCTTTTTTCAAGTGTAGCTTTTGGAGGTATTTTTTGGTGGTTGGGTTTCTTTTTTGCACCAAGATTGCTTGTAGCAATACTCGCCACAGTATCTTACTGGAATACAAACAAGATACTCGTAACAATATCATGGCTACTAGCTATTGGAGGAGAAAGCTCAGAAAAACTCTTCATCATAAGGAACCGCTCATTTAATAAATCGAACAGAAAGGCTTTTAATGATCCAAACGTAGTAGAGGCTGAATTTGAGGAGTTAAACAAATGAATAAAAAAGGTTTATTTTTTTATACATTATTATTGCTAGCTTTCTTAAGTAGTAATTCTTTTGCTAAAAAAGCAGAACTCTATAACACTATAAAACCAATAAGAGATTTGTCTTTCTCCGTAGAACCAGAACTTGGCATAGACCAATATGATGCCTCTGGATATTCTAAAACTGCTTTTTGTTTTGGCATTGGTGCCATACACAACCTTGACATCAATTTGTTGTATAAAAT
>JAKIZQ010000150.1:311-2473 GCA_022707945.1 Bdellovibrionales bacterium | reverse complement strand
GGTTCCATGGCAAGAATGGATGATCTTGTGGCTTTTTCTAAGCAACACAAGATAAAGATAGGAACTATTGCAGATATAATAAAATATAGGATGTCCAACGAAACTCTTATTAAAGAAGAAGCAAGAGCAAAATTACCGACTAAACATGGAGAAGGTTTTGAGATAATAACTTTCTCTAATGAAGCTGATCCTTATGTTCATGTTGCACTTGTTAAAGGTGATCTTAGCTCCAAAGACTCGATCCTTGTTAGAGTACATTCAGAATGTCTTACCGGTGATGTCTTTGATTCATTAAGGTGTGATTGTGGTGATCAATTACATGAAGCGATGAAGATGATAGATAAGGAAGGTGTTGGCGTTGTCGTTTATATGAGACAAGAAGGCAGAGGAATTGGTCTTGTTAATAAAATAAAAGCCTATCAACTCCAACAGGAAAAGAACATGGATACAGTAGAGGCCAATTGCGCCCTTGGTTTTAAACCAGATCTTAGGGATTATGGGATTGGAGCACAAATACTCTCATATCTTGGTGTTAAAAAGATACGTTTATTAACTAATAATCCATCAAAAAGAGTTGGGCTTAGTGGTTATGGACTAGAGATAATCGATACGGTTCCAATAGTTGTTAAATCAAATCCACATAATCACGGTTACCTTGATACTAAAAAGAAAAAAATGGGACACAAACTAGATATCCTCTAATTTCAACACCTTGTGGATTAAAATTTTATTTTTTGTGGTCTATGCAATCTAATGTTTTTATGTTATTTGTTCATCGGATTTTAAGTGGAGGTGTGTTTATGCCTAAAATATTTGAAGGAAAACTTGATGCAAAGAACTGTAAGATTGCTTTAGTGGTGTCTAGGTTCAATAGTTTTATGACACAACGTATGCTTGATGGAGCTATGGACGTGCTTAATAGACATGGACTTGATACAGAAAAAGTTGATGTCCTTTGGGTACCAGGGGCTTTTGAAATGCCTCTTGCATGTAAAAAACTAGCACAATCAAAAAAATACGACGGTGTGGTTGCCCTTGCTTGTGTTATAAGAGGAGCAACTCCGCACTTTGAATATGTAAGCAGTGAAGTTTCAAAAGGCATAGCCAACGTAATGATAGAGACATCTGTGCCAATAGGCTTTGGTGTAGTAACAGCCGAGAACATGGAACAGGCAATAGAACGTGCTGGTAGTAAGAGTGGAAACAAAGGATCTGATGCGGCGCTTAGTGTCGTTGAAATGATAAATCTTTTAAAGCAAATATAAAGGAGATACTCTAAAATGGTTGGATTTAGACTTATACCAAAAGAATACAGATTTTTTGATCTGTTCAACAAGGAAGCAGAAAACGTTTATTTTGCCGCAAAGTATTTTAATGAGTTGGTTACGGCAGGTTCTTTTAATGAAGATACTGTGGCAAAGATGCATAGACTTGAAAGAGAAGGGGATATCATTACACACGAGATATCAGATATGTTGAACAAAACATTTATCACTCCTTTTGATAGAGAGGATATTTTTCTTCTTTCAAATAATCTTGATAACGTTATAGACGCAATAGATGCCATAACAAAGCGAATGGGTCTTTATAAACTAACCACGCCAGATTCATATATGAAACAATTCGCTGTTGTAATAGAACAATCATGTTCTGCTCTCTGTGATGCAGTTAAACATCTAGATAACACCAAGAACAGAACTAGAGTTGATGAATATTGTCTTGAAATAAACAGATTAGAGAACGTCGCAGATCAGTTGAGGGAAAATTCAATAGCTGAGCTTTTTGAAAAAGTTAAAGACCCTATTATTATAATTAAATGGAAAGAGATGTATGAAACAGCAGAAGCAACCGTTGACAGCTGTGAACATGCTGCAAAGACTATCCAATCCATACTTGTTAAACAGGGGTAAGTAGATGACTATATCGTTGGTCTTATTAGTGCTTCTTGCTTTGTTCTTTGATTTTTTAAATGGTTTTCACGACGCTGCAAACTCTATCTCGACAATAGTATCTACAAGAGTCTTGTCACCTAAGTACGCGGTTTTATGGGCGGCTTTTTTTAACTTTGTAGCTTTTTTGTTTTTCGGCCTTCATGTTGCAGGAACAATAGGCAAAGGAATTATAGATATAAATATAGTTGACTCTAACGTTATACTTGCCAC
>JAKIZQ010000150.1:0-296 GCA_022707945.1 Bdellovibrionales bacterium | reverse complement strand
TTCTTTGGTCTTCCCACAAGTTCTTCTCATGCTCTTATGGGAGGGCTGGTTGGAGCAGGAATAGTAAAAGCTGGAACTGGTTCTCTTATATATAGCGGTATAATGAGAACAATCGCCTTTATTGTTATATCTCCAGTTATAGGATTAATAATAGGATTACTTTTGGGTGTTATCGTTTATTGGATATTTAGACGTCATACACCAATGAAAATAGATGGACTTTTCAGGAAGGGACAACTTATATCTGCCGCTGCATATAGTTTGGGTCATGGCGGAAATGATGCGCAAAAGACTAT
>JAKIZQ010000014.1:10596-14038 GCA_022707945.1 Bdellovibrionales bacterium | reverse complement strand
TTCAATAAAGACAGCAGTTAAAGCTTTTATCATTAATGGGTTTGCAGATCTTTGTCTTATGGGTGGTATAGCTATTACTGGTTATATCGCTGGAACTTTTACAATGTCAAAGATAGCATTGCCAACAGAAGGGCTTGGTGCGTTAGCATTTGTTCTTCTGATGATAGTAGCAATAGCAAAAGCTGGAGCGATGCCATTTCATACATGGATACCAGATGCAGCAAAAGACGCACCTCTTCCTTTTATGGCTTTTGTGCCCGGTTCATTAGAAAAACTTCTAGGTATATATTTTCTTGCAAGGATATCTCTTGATCTATTTAAATTAGAACACGGCTCATGGCTTAGTGTAATGATGATGATAATAGGTGCTGTAACTATTTTGTTTGCCGTCATGATGGCGCTCATACAAAAGGATTTCAAAAAATTATTATCTTATCATGCAATCAGCCAGGTTGGATATATGGTGCTAGGAATAGGTACAGCTGTTCCCGTTGGTATAGTCGGTGGATTGTTCCATATGATAAACAATGCTCTTTATAAAGATGGGCTTTTCTTGGCTGGTGGTGCTATAGAAAAACAAACAGGTACTACAGACCTAAAACAATTAGGTGGTATAGGAAGAAAAATGCCAATTACTTGTATCTGTTTTATTGTATGTGCTCTTTCCATATCTGGTGTTCCACCTTTTAATGGTTTCTTTTCTAAAGAATTGGTTTACGATGCTGCACTAGAAAGTGGATGGATATTCTACCTTGCTGCAGCACTTGGCTCTTTCTTTACAGCGGCATCGTTTTTGAAACTTGGGCACGCAGCTTTCTTTGGTAAAACGGATGTTAAATATTCTTCAGTTAAAGAAGTTTCATATTCAATGTCTATACCGATGATAGTTATAGCTGGATTATGTATATTCTTTGGTCTTTATAATTCAGTACCTGTAAACATGATAACGACGGTTTTTGGTCCTTCTGTTGATCTTTCCATGTATCATCTATACGGAATGCCAAATAATATGTGGTTAGTTGGTGGAACTATATTTGTACTTGCTGCTGCTTTTATTAACCATAAGTATGGAGTTAAGAAAACTGGTTCTGGTATAGGCGCTGTAGATCATATACATCACGCTCCAGTTCTTGGCGCAATATATGACAAAGCAGAAAGAAAAATGTTTGATCCATATGAGTATGGAGTTGCTGCAGTAAACTTTGTGTCTAAGTTGGCTTTTGGAATAGATAGAGCTAACGACTGGATCTACAATGTTCTAGCTGTAAAAACAGCCAACACAATTAGTACAGGCATAAGAAAGGTTCACACAGGTAATTATTCTCTATATATATTATGGTCATTACTTGGAACGATAATTTTAGCCTATTGGCTAATTAAAATGGCATAAGGAGGAATGATAACGTGTCATCTTTATTTGTAATGGTTCCCTTAGTATTAATGATGTTGTTTAACCTTTGTTGTAAAAGAACAGTTAACAGTGTTGCTAGTTGGTTAACGGGACTTTATTTTATAATACAATCATTCGTGTGTATCTTTTGGACTAGGTTTTCCATATCTAGTGAATTATTCCCAATGTTCAATTTCGAAGTAGATAAGCTTGGGCTCTTGATGATGTTAACGATATCAATTGTAGCGTTGTCTTCTATGTTTGTGGGTCTTTCTACAATATCAGAATCTAGAGCTAAATTTAATTTTTTAAATCTTTTACTTATATCTACTGCTGGCATGAATGGTGTTGTTATGGTTCGTGATATTTTTTCTCTTTATGTTTTTCTTGAAGTAACAGCAGTATCTTCTTTTATCCTGATAGCACTTAATAGAGATAACAAACATTCACTAGAGGGTTCATTCAAATATTTTATTATGTCTGCGGTAGCAACAGTTATGATGCTCTCTTCAATAGCACTCTTGTTTATATATTCTGGTAATACAAGTTTTACGTCTATAAGAGATGGCGTACAGGGAGTTAATAGTTTTTATGTAGTTATAGCAGTTGCTCTTTTTATGTGTGGTCTTTTTATAAAAGGAGGGCTTATCCCTTTTCATGGTTGGTTACCAGATGCATATTCTTCTGCACCAGCTGGAGTTTCTGTTCTTCTTGCAGGCATAGTGACTAAGACTACTGGTATATATACAATGATTAGGATCGTTAGTGAGGTTTTTGGTTTTAACGAGACGATAAAATCTATATTACTATTGATAGGTATTATTTCTATCTTTGTTGGAGCTTTTGCGGCCCTTCTTCAAACAGATTTTAGTATTAGTCAGGTTGGTTATATAGTTCTTGCACTTGGTACAGGTACGGCTTTAGGTATAGCTGGTGCTGTGTTCCATCTTTTTAATCACTCTATATTTAAATCACAATTGTTCGTTAATTCTGCTGCTGTTGAAAAACAGACTGGTACGACTAATATGGGTTCTTTTGGTGGTTTGGCGACTCCAATGCCTGTGACTGGTTGGACCTCTGTTGTTGCGTTATTATCGACGGCAGGGATTCCTCCACTTTCTGGGTTCTGGAGCAAATTAATAATAATAATTGCTTTGTGGACAGCTGGATTAAAAATATATGCAGCACTTGCGATAATAGGAAGTCTTATAACCCTTGCTTATTTCCTATATATGCAAAGAAGGGTTTTCTTTGGAAATCCTTCTGATCAAAGTTCAAAAATAAAAGAGGCTTCTATTGGATTATTGTTACCAGCGATAATACTTACTCTTATAACTATAGGTGTTGGAATATTTTTCCCATATCTTATTGATACTATAATAATCCCTGTTAGTAAGGTTTTTTAAAACAGGGTAAGGGGATAAAGACGTGAATATAGATCTATTATTTCTTACGATTTTGTTAGCCTGTTCTTTGTGGGCTGTTCTTACCAGAAGTTTACTTACCTCTGCTATAGCGTTGGCTGCGGTTAGCTTGGTATTAACAATTTTAATGTTTAGATTAGGAGCACCAATAGCTGCTGTGTTTGAGTTATCTGTTTGTGCAGGTCTTATCACGGTTGTTTTTGTAAGCACCATAAGTCTTACAAAACCAATAACAAGACCAGACCTTAAACAACAGACAAAGAATAGAATAAAAAGATATTGGTACTTGCCAGTATTAGTATTCTTTGCAGCAGTTATTTTGGGTTTTTATATGGTGTATCCAGAGCTACCCATACCTGTTTTAGGGGCTGAAATAGATTTTAGAGATATTATGTGGAAACTAAGACAAACGGACATCCTTGGTCAGATAGTTATAATATTAGCTGGCGTATTTGGCGTGGTTGTTCTTTTAAAGGAGAAGGTGAGCCATGATGGTAAATGATAATTCCAGTATGTTCTGGATCTTTGCTGTTTTTACGGTCCTTTTATCAATATGTGGTTTTTATTGCATAATGGTTACGAAGAATTTTATCAGAGCCCTTATTGGTGTAGAAATATTAACAAAGGC
>JAKIZQ010000014.1:0-10586 GCA_022707945.1 Bdellovibrionales bacterium | reverse complement strand
TACTTATTGTTCTCGCTGGACACGTTAGTGGCAAGAGTGCAATTACTCAGTCGTTAGCTATAACTGTTATAGTGGTAGAGGTGGTTATTATAGCTGTCGCTGCTGGTATAATTTTTGGTATTTTTAAACAAACAGGGTCTCTTAACGTTGCAAAAATGAGGAATTTAAAAGGATAAGGAGTTTATATGAATTACTTATTGTTTCCACCGATAGCTTTTTTTATAATTTTATTGGTTGTCCTTTTGCAGTCTTATTTTATGTCAAAATTTTCTGCAAAAGGTTCTCATTCTGACGGAAAACATAAAGCTTATGCTTGTGGCGAAGATGTTCTAGATCACAGAGTACAACCAGATTATTCACAATTTTTTTCTTTTGCTTTCTTTTTCACAATAATGCACGTTGTTGTTATGGTAATAGCAACGGCTCCAGTAGATCTTTTTGCTGATGCGATGGCTGCTTTTTATATATTAGCTGCATCAGTTGCTCTTTTAATTCTTTTTAGGAGGTAATTTGGTTTTGAAGATAGCTGATAAAGTAATAACTTGGGCGAGAACTAAATCTCCTTGGGTGATCCATTTTAACACAGGAGCATGTAATGCCTGCGACATCGAGATAGTTGATGCTCTAACACCTTTGTTCGATCTAGAAAGATTTGGAGTTTTGCTTAAGGGGACACCAAGGCACGCCGATGTTCTTTTGTGTTCTGGACCTGTAACAAGACAGATAGAAAAAAGGCTAATAAGGATATATGAACAAATGCCAGCACCAAAATTTGTTGTTGCTGTTGGCACTTGTGCTTGTTCTGGCGGTGTATTTCATGATTGTTACAGCGTTAAGGGTGGTATAGATACAGCCATTCCTGTATCTGCTTACATCCCTGGATGCCCCGTAAGACCGGAAGCCATAATAGACGGTGTTGTTAAGTTACTTACAAAATTTGAGAACGATGAAAGGAAAAGGAGGGAACAGGCATGACCTCAAATCATAGAGAGAACGATATAAAGAACAAAATAGAATCAAAATTCAGTTTTATGAAAGACAAGATTCTTGTTAAAAGACCAAGAAGGATTTTTGCAGAGGTAGATTATTCTAATTTTAGAGATCTTTTTGATAATGTTGTTAAGGAAAACTCTTTTGAAAGGATTTGTATGATAACTGGTTTTGATGAAGGGGATAATTTTGCTTTTATTTATCATCTTACAGACGATAAAGGTGTTGTTTTTGATATTAAAACAGCTGTAGCAAAAAGCAACCCAGTAATAAAAACAGTATCAGATGTTTTCCCGGGTGGAGTTCTTTATGAGAGAGAATTAGTAGACATGTTTGGTGTAAAGGTTGAGGGTCTTCCAGAAGGGGAAAGATATCCATTACCAGATAATTGGCCTGCTGGTCAGTATCCATTAAGGAAAGATTGGAACAGAGATATGTTAAAGGATAAGGAGGTCTAAAATGGGAACAGTTAAAATACCTATAGGTCCTCAGCACCCTGCATTAAAAGAACCTGAAAGTTTTCTTATATCCTTAGATGGTGAAAGAATAAAAGATGTAGGCATGAGACTTGGTTATAATCATAGAGGTATAGAAAAAGCCGCTGAAGGAAGAACATACATACAGAACATATATTTAATAGAAAGAGTCTGTGGTATATGTTCTCACTCTCACTCAACTGCTTTTATTCAGGCTGTAGAAGAAGTAGCAGCTGTTGATATACCAAAAAGAGCTAAGTATATAAGAACAATAATAGGAGAGTTAGAAAGAGTACATAGCCATCTCTTGTGGCTTGGTGTTGCAGCACATGAGGTTGGTTTTGACACCTTGCTTATGTATTCTTGGAGAGACAGAGAAGTTGTGATGGAACTTCTTACTAGCCTTGGTGGTAACAGAGTTAACTACGCTATAAATATCTTGGGGGGAGTAAGAAGGGATATTGATAAAGATAAACAACAAGAGATATTAAAGGCAGTAGACATACTTGAAGAGAGAACTAAATATTATATTAAAGTGGCTACGGAAGAGCCTACTTTAGTTAAAAGACTTTCTGGTGTTGGAGCCATATCAAAAGAGAATGTTATAAAATTAGGCACAGTTGGTCCAACAGGTAGAGCTTCTGGTGTTGGTAGAGATGCAAGAAAAGACGATCCATATGCTGCGTATGATGAAGTTGAATTCAACGTTATTGTAGATGATCACTGTGATGTTTACGGAAGAACACTTGTTCGTCTTGGTGAATTGATGGAAACCTATAAAATAATCAGACAGCTTGTTAAAAACATGCCAGATGGTGAAATATCAATAAGATTCCCAAGAAGAGTTCCTGCAGGAGAAGCAACATCAAGATACGAGGCTCCAAGAGGAGAAGATGTCCACTACGTTAAGGGTAATGGTACAGACAAACCTGAAAGAGTTAAGTTAAGAGCTCCAACGCTTGCAAATCTTCAATCTGTTGCCAAAATGTTAGAAAACAACAATCTAGCAGACGTCCCTATTACTATAGCAGCGATAGATCCTTGTTTTTCTTGTACAGATAGGAGTATAAAAATAGTTAACAACGCTGGTAATTCACAAATAATGAGTTGGGGTGAATTAAGAAAGAAAGGAATAGACTTCTATAGATCAGAACATGGAATAGATTTTACTGAATTAAATAAGAAATATTTGGACAGGGGGAATAGATAGAAATGATGATGCAGCTTTTTTACATATTGGTATTCCCCGGTTTTTTATTCCTATGCTTAATGGCACTGGCAATAGAGTATTTTGACAGGATCGTTTATGCAAGGTTACAGAACAGAAAAGGACCACCTTTTTATCAACCTCTTGCAGATTTTATAAAACTTGCTGCAAAAGAAGAAATAGTGCCTGAGTGTGCAGATAAAAAGATATTCAAGTTAATGCCAATAATAGCTGTTACTGCAGCTGTTACTGCATTCTTTTACATACCTATTTGGGGTTATGAGTCACTTTTCCCTTTCAAAGGAGATATAATAGTTGTTCTTTATATTCTCACCATACCAACAGTTACATTCTTTCTTGCTGGTTGGTCTTCTACTTCTTTATATGCAACCATAGGAGCGACCAGAACACTTACACAACTTTTTTCTTATGAAGTTCTTTTGTTCTTGTCTGTTTTAGCACCTGCACTACTTGCAGATACATGGTCCATGTCAGAAATAGCAATATATTATTCTGCTAATCCAGCAATGATGTTGATTAACATCGTGGCGTTCTTTATTTCTTTGGTTGCAATGCTTGGCAAACTAGAAAAAGTTCCATTCGATATAGCAGAAGCAGAAACAGAGATCGTTGGTGGTACTTTTACTGAATATACAGGACGTTTTTTAGCTTTATTCAGAATGGCTATAGATATAGAAATGGTTGTTGGTGCTTCTTTGATAGCTGCTGTGTTTTTGCCATTCGGTCTTAGTATGGGTCCTGTGTACGGATTTTTATTCTATATATTAAAAGTATTATTTATAGTTTTCTTATTGTCGTTGGGTAGAACTGTTTTTGCAAGGTTTAGGATAGACCAGATGGTTCGCATATGTTGGAAATATTTTGCACCACTAGCCTTTATACAGATAGTTATAATACTTATAGTTAAGGGAGTCATATTATGAAAAAACCGGGAAGGATGCTCAAAGAAGTTCTTGGTTCTCTTTTTAAAGAACCAGCTACAAAAAAATATCCAGCAGAGCCAATTAAACTCCCAGATGGTTTTAGAGGAAGATTAAAATTCCATTCAGAAAGGTGTATTGGTTGTAAGCTTTGTGTTAAGGATTGCCCTGCCGATGCGATACAGATAGAAAAGATAGGCGAAACTTTTGAGGCAACAGTAAGACTTGATAAATGTATATATTGTGGCCAGTGTGTGCTTTCTTGTAATAAACAGGCATTAGAGATGACTAAGCAATTTGAACTTGCACAAATAGAAAGAAAGAATTTAAAAGTTAATATATAAATTTTTGATGATAAATAAAATATATGAAGAAATTTTGAATCAATTCAAACAAGCAGATTCTAATAAAAGAATATGTGTAATGGGGGTAGGTTCAGATCTTAGAGGCGATGATGTCGCTGGACTTATTATTGCAGACGAACTTGTAAGGAAACGACCTCCTGAACTAAAAGATAAATTAAGTGTTATTTATGCATCGACTGCTCCAGAAAATTTTACAGGTGAAATAAAAAAAATAGCACCATCACATTTGATCATCGTTGATTGTGCAGAACTAGGTGCTGAGGCTGGAGAAGTAAGAATAATTAATGAATCTGATATTGGAGGTGTTTCTTTTTCAACACACTCTTTACCTATATCTATTATTATTGATTATCTTAAACAGGACATTAATTTTAAAGCGATCATAATAGGTATACAGCCTGTTAACACATCTTTTGGAGTAGAACCAAGTGATAAAGTTTTAAAGGCATGTGATCTTGTCTGTGAAACTATAATAAAGGTATGTAAAAATGCATGAGGGTAAAATAGCAGAATATTCTTATTCAATTATAGAGGAAGTGTTTAAAGAAAAGTATCCTCTAATGGACAAGAAAATTAAAAAAATAGTATTTGCCATAGGAAGACCTCATACAGTTATGAGGGATTCTTTTGAATTCTATTTTTGTGAGCTTACTAGAGGGACTTTTTTAGAGGGAGCAGATCTTGTTTATGAATACGTTGAAGAAGAAGGCTTTTATGTTTCTTCTATTGATGTAGAGGATTAGTGGAGGTTTTTTTGGAAATAAAAGTTTTACGTAATGTTATGATAAAGAACAATTCTGTTGGAAAAGATAACAGGGAACTTTTTATAAATAAAAAGGTGTTCGTTGCTAATCTTGTTAGTTCTCCGGGGGCTGGAAAAACAACTCTACTTGAGAATTCAATATCTAGCTTGGCCGCCAAGTATAAAGTTGGTGTCATAGAGGGCGATCTTTATACTTCTAGGGATGCAGAGCGACTAGAAAAATTTAATATACCGATAGTTCAAATAAACACAGAAGGGGGCTGTCATCTTGATGCAAGAATGGTAAGGGGCGCTATAAACGAACTTAACATAGATAATGTTGATGTTCTTTTTATAGAAAATGTTGGTAACCTTGTTTGCCCTTCTTCTTTTGATCTTGGCGAACATAAAAGGATACTAGTATATTCAATAACAGAGGGAGAAGATAAACCAAAAAAATATTCAACCATGTTCAGCACAGCTGATGTAGTCATAATAAATAAAGTGGACCTTTCTAAAGCATGTAAGATAAACATAGATCAAGTAGAAAATGAGATAAGAAGTATAAACAAGAAAGCCCTAATATTGAAAGTATCTGCTTTAGAACCCAATAGTCTTAGAGAATGGCTATTATGGTTGGAAGGTGAAATTGAAAGGGTTAAAAAGAGTTAGATTAAAAATAAAAGGCATAGTTCAAGGGGTCGGATTTAGGCCAACAGTATATAAACATGCAACTAATAATGGTGTAAGTGGTTTTGTCGTTAATACACCAGACGGCGTTACAGTAGAGTTAGAAGGTACAAAAAGACAAGTTGAAGATGTTATTAATCTCATAATTCAAGAACCACCACGAATGTCTAAAATAACAGAATCTGTAACTGAGTGGATAGAAACAACTGGGGCAAGTGATTTTGTTATATTAAAGAGTACTAATTCTGGTGCCAAAGAGACAGAGATAAGTCCAGATATATCTATATGCCAAGAATGCTCAAAAGAGATATTCGACGTTAACGATAGAAGATATCTTTATCCATTCACGAACTGTACTAACTGTGGACCAAGATTTAGTATTATAAAAGACAGGCCATATGATAGGCCAAATACGAGCATGAGAGATTTTAAAATGTGTGATGCTTGTAATAAAGAATATAACGACCCTACTAATAGAAGATTTCATGCACAACCAAATGCTTGTCCGGTTTGTGGACCTAAAATATTTATCATAAACAAGAATGGGCTAGATGAAGTAGATGTAATGAATAAAACGATTTCTGATATTAAGGGTGGTAAATTAATAGCCATAAAGAGTATCGGTGGTTTTAATATAGCTTGTGATGCCTTTAATGTTTCTTCTGTAGAAAGATTAAGGAACAAGAAAAAAAGAGGGACAAGATCTTTTGCTGTTATGATGAAAGATCTTGATGTTGTAACCAGATTTTGTTTTGTTGGGAAAAAAGAATTAAAAATACTTACTTCTCAGATTGCCCCAATAGTCATACTAAGAAAAAAGAACAACGAACTAGATCATATTTCGCCAGACAATAATTATGTTGGTGTAATGCTCCCTTATACACCTCTTCATAAAATACTTATGAAAGATATAGATGTTCTTGTGATGACTTCTGCTAATAGGGCAGATGAACCTATCGCTGTTAATGATGGACAAGCCCTGTCTTTGTTAGATGAAGGGCTGGTAGATAGCATATTGTCCAACAACAGAGATATCATAAACAGATGTGATGACTCAATAATACAACACGTTGATGGTGTTAATATTCTTATAAGGCGAGCCAGAGGCTATGTACCCAATGGTTTAACAGTTAAAGATCTTGATGATGCAAATAAAATATCTTTAGGCGCTGATATAAAAAATACTTTTTCATTAAAAAAAGGTAAAAAAATATATGTTTCACAATATATAGGGGATTTGGATGATCCAAGGAATGTGCAATATCAGGAACAACAAATAGATGAATTTAAAAAGTTGTTGGACATGGATGCTTCTGTTATAAATATAGACGCTCATCCTGGCTATGCTAACTATAATAAAAATCGTAATATGATATATCATCATCACGCTCATGCACTTAGTGTTATGGCCGAGAATGATCTTTTAGGTAAAGATGTCTTTGCTGTTATTTGTGATGGAACAGGTTATGGCGACGATGGTAACGTTTGGGGTTTTGAATTATTTAAAATAGGAAAAAAATACAAAAATTATAAAAGACATGCTCATTTGGACTATTTCTTACTTCCGGGAGGGGATGTCTGTTCTAGAGAGATAGACAGGATAGCTGTTTCTTTATGTAGTGAAGCTAATCTTGAGAATATTCCTAATATCGATAGCAAAAGAAAGGAACTTGTAAACAACCTTATTAGCAGCAAAATAAATTGTTATAAATGTTCTTCTTTGGGTAGACTTTTTGATGGAGTAGCATCTATTTGTGGCATATCTAATCTGTCTTTATATGAGGCACAAGCGGCTATGTTATTACAAAGATATGCAGAAAATTTTAAGGGAAAGATCTTGTCAAAATACAAAATCGAAATTATCAATGGCAATATAGATTATAGATCTCTAGTGCGAGAACTTGTTAGAGATATTAATTCTGGATCACGTAAAGAAGAACTTGCATATAAATTCCACCTTTGGATAAAAGACTCGATTTTGTTATTTATTAATAGTGAGAAGCCAAAGAATATTGTTTTTTCTGGTGGATGTTTTCAAAATTCACTTTTATTAAAGTTAATATTAGAGGACCTTAATAAATATAAAGACCTAAAAGTCTATTTTAATCAGGATTTTCCATCTAACGATGGCGGTATTTCATTAGGTCAATCTGTGATATAAGGAGCGTATAATGTGTTTGGCAATACCAGCAAAAGTAATTGAAGTAATAGATGACAAGACCGTTCTGGTTGTGTCACGGAAGGCAAAAATAAAAGTATCGTCTGTTCTTGTGGACAATATAAAGCCAGAGGATTATGTTTTAATCCATGCAGGTTTTATAATAGAAAAAATAGATGCAGCTTTTGCAGAAGAATTATTGTCTTTTCACGGTGAGATATTAGATGAAGAATAAAATAACCATTATGGAAGTGTGTGGGACACACACCATGAATATAGCTAGATTTGGATTAAGGAGTTTATTACCAAACAGCGTTAACGTTATAAGTGGTCCGGGTTGTCCTGTTTGTGTAACTTCGTCCAGCGATATCAATAATGCTCTGGTTCTTGCAGATATGGACGATGTTATTATTACAACTTTTGGTGATATGATAAGGATTCCATGTGATGGCAGAATGTTAATGGACTATAAGAACGTTAAAGTATTGTATGATCCTCTTGATTCAATAGAGCTTGCTAAAAATAGTCCAGATAAAGAAATAGTTTTTTTAGGCGTTGGTTTTGAGACAACAACACCTATAGTGGCAAGTATTATAATTAGGGCCAAAGAACTTGGTTTAGATAATTTTACTGTCTTGTGCATGAATAAAGTGGTTTCTCCAGCGTTGGAGCTAATATTAAATGACAAACAAAACAACATAGACGGTTTTATACTACCTGGTCATGTAGCGGCCATAACAGGGACTTGTTATTTTGATTTTATTACAGGACTATCAGGAAGAGGTGTTATTAGCGGTTTTGATCCAAAAGGCATAATGGATTCAATAGAAAAATTATCTTTAATGATAACTCGCAAGGAATTTGGTGTTGTTAATAATTATGAGGGCATAGTTAAAAGTAACGGTAATGAAAAAGCAAAAAAAATTGTTAAAGAGGTTTTTGATATAGTAGATTCTGATTGGAGAGGTATTGGTGTCCTGAAAAAATCTGGTCTTAAAATATCAGAAAAATATTCTAGATTTGATGCAAAAGAGAGATTCAGTATAAAAGACAGGAATATAAAAGATCCACATTCATGCCTTTGTGGTGAAGTTCTTCTTGGTAAAAAAATACCAACAGATTGTATGTTGTATGGGAAACAGTGTGTTCCATCTTCTCCTGTAGGCCCGTGTATGGTATCTAGTGAGGGGACTTGTTCTGCATATTATAAATATATAAGTAATTAAGGTGGTGTGTTTGGTGATAAAGGATAGAGTCGATATTAATGTGGGTGCTGGTGGAAAACAGATGCAGGATTTTATCAGCAAAATAATAGTTTCTGAACTAGGCAATCCTATACTTAACGTGATGGACGATTCTGCCAAGTTACCATCAGAAAGAAACAGAACAGCATTTACGTCTGATAGCTATGTAGTATCACCAGTTTTTTTTAATGGAGGTGATATTGGTCGTCTTTGTGTCTGTGGCACAGTTAATGATCTTGCTTCTAGTGGTGCTGTTGCAAAGTATTTATCGCTTTCATTCATAATAGAAGCAGGAGCTTCTTTAGAGGATATAAAAAAAATAGTTTCGTCGATAGCTTTAACTGCCAAAGAGGCTGATGTTAGTATCGTTACTGGTGACACCAAAGTAGTTGAACCCGGGAAGTGTGACGTTCTGTATATAAATACAGCAGGGATAGGATTTATAGATAACGGAGTAGAAATATCTAGCCATAATGCAAAGGATGGCGATATTGTGATGGTTACAGGCCCTATAGGCGATCATGAAGCTTGTATAATTATGTCCAGAGGGATACTTAAAATAGGACTTGAAGTAAAAAGTGATCTTGCTCCTTTAAACAAGAAGGTCCAAGAGCTTTTATCTCTTACTAAAGATGTTCACGTAATAAAGGATCCTACCAGAGGAGGTCTCGCTGGAGCTTTAAACGATATAGTGTCTAACTCCTCTGTTACTGCAAATATAATAGAAAAGGATGTCCCTTTCTCTGACGAAGTTAAAACATTGTGTGATGTAGCTGGATTTGATCCATTCTATTTGGCATCAGAAGGCAGATTGGTCATAGTTGGTAGACCCAGCATAGAGGGTGCTGTTACGAAGGTCTTTGGCCCAAAAGCAAGAAACATAGGGAATATAAAAAAGGGTACAAAAGACGTTTTGTTATCAACAAACATTGGTGGTTTAAGAAAATTAAGAATGATGGATGGAATTCAAGTACCAAGGATATGCTGAACAAGTTGCCTTCAAGAGTTCTGTATGTTAAATAAACTAATAATATGAAAAATATAATTAAATCCTGTCTTATATCGTTTGTTCTTTCAATAAGTTTTAATGCTTATAGTTTTGATGTTAAGACACTTGCACTTGTTGGGAAAGATAAAGTTGGTTTTATAAATAAAACAGGTAAATTCGTTATAAAACCAGTTTATGATGATGCCATGCCATTTAAAGATGGTTGTGCTGCTGTTAACAAGAACGGTAAATGGGGTTTTATAGACGAAAATGGAAGCGTGGTGATCAAACCACAATATGATTCGGTAAGTAATTTTGTAGACGGAATAGCGGCTGCTTCTATTGGTGATAAATGGGGGTTTATAGATAAAAAAGGTGACTTTATAATACAGCCAAATTTTGATTATGCCCGTCCTTTTAAGGAAGGCTTGGCAAGGGTAAGAGTTCAAAGAAAATGGGGTTTTATAAATAAAGAGGGTCTCTACGTTATAGAACCAAAATTTTCATCAGCAAATGATTTTAACGAAAATGCTTCAAGGGTTAAGGTAGGGAGAAATTGGGGTTTTATAGACAATACAGGTAAATATATCATAAAGCCAAAATTCAGGTCTGCTGGAGAGTTTAGCGACGGTTTGGCTAGAGTTAAATCTGGTCGTAGTTGGGGTTATATAAATAAAAAAGGGAATTTTGTCATAAGTCCAAGATATTCCAGTGCTAATGATTTTATAGACGGTATAGCAAGAGTCAGATCTAGAGGGTTGATTGGTTTTATAGACAAGAAAGGA
>JAKIZQ010000149.1 GCA_022707945.1 Bdellovibrionales bacterium | reverse complement strand
ATTACTTCGTGCTTATCTATATACACATCTTGCTCTTCTTCTGGAGAAACAACAAAACCAAAACCAACAGGAGTTTTGACAAAACGTCCCACAACTATGTGGGTAGTAGTTTTTTTAATTGAAGGTTTCTTTGGTTTTCTGTCTTTTTCTTCAACAAAAATATAAAAACCTTTTTCTGTCTTTTTTATAGAGCCTGTGTTTATAAGAGATTGTATGTGTGGGAGCAGTTTTTTTCTTGCCTTAGTAGTAATCTTAAATTCTGCCACTAATTCATCAAAACTAAATTCTTGTTTGGGTTTAGATGAAAGTAGATTTAGTATATCTTGTTTTTTTACGCCCATTACTTTAGTTCCAACATGTTAAAGACCGCTCTCTTTGCGCTTTCCATTACGTCCCTTGGAACCTCTATACTGTACCTCATCAGTTCCAAAGAGTTTAACACACTCTCTACTGTGGTCTTTTTCATATTTAAACAAAGTGCTCTATCTATAGAGTAGAATTTTTTGTTAGGATACTTTTTATTTAATGGATGTAATATTCCCTGTTCCGTTATGACTATGAACTCTTCTGCCTTTATCTCCTCAACCTTTTTGATCATTCCACTCGTAGAAAGCACATGATTAGCATGCTTTAGCACATGTTCACTACACTCAGGATGCGCAAGTACTATGGCATTTGGGTGTAGTTTTTTAAGAGCAAGCACATCTTCTTCCATTATTTGAGAATGCACATAACAGTGTCCTTGCCAAACCACCATGTTATCTCTTTTTAATGTCCTTTGTACATAAGAACCAAGATTAGTGTCTGGAACAAAAATGACACCCTGTTCCTGTGGTATAGAAGAGACTACTCTTACAGCGTTAGAAGAGGTACAACAAATATCACTTAACGCTTTTACCTCTGCTGTACTATTAACGTATGTAACGACTTTATAGGTAGGATATTTTGCCTTTAGTTCCCTCAACTCATCTGCGCTTATCATTTCTGCCATTGGGCATCCAGCCGCTACTTCTGTAAGTAGTACTTTTTTATTTGGAGAGATTATTTTTGCTGTTTCTGCCATGAACCTCACACCACAAAACACTATTAGGTCTGCAGAATTATCCCTCGCTCTAAGGGACAATTCCAAACTATCCCCTACAAAATCTGCAATATCCTGAACCTCTGCTCTTTGATATGTGTGAGCAAGTATTATTGCATTGTGCTTTTTTTTAAGTTCTTTTATTTTATTAACTATGTCCATTCATAATTAATAGACTACAACATAGGCTTTTTTTCAAGCATAAACAGAAAAACAAATTCATTATTTCTTATTAATTAAAGTACTTTGAACATTCTGCTCGCGTAATAACAAAATATGTGCCTTTGTTGCATTCAGATACTATTATCGTAGAAAGTATTTCATATTTTTTGGTTTCATCTGTATTGTTCCTACAGAAAGATAAAGCCGTTCCACACATATTAGACTTATATTCGTAATCAAACAGAACTTTGTCTATCAATGAGACTAATTCTACATAAGTAATATTACTACACACGTCGTCTTTATCATATAGATCATTCATCTTTTTATCAAAATTAACTCTATTATCTTTTAAGAACAGATCAAAGCTTTGCTTCTCTAATTCATTGCATTTGTTATCTTCATTTAATTCACTCGCATTGAGTAGGAAGGGAGCAAAAAGGATACATAAACCAACAAGAGTCTTCTTCATTAAGCCTCCTTATTTCAGGTCACAAATAATAAGACATTCAATTTCTATGCCACAAAAAACATCAAACATTACAGTTAGTTTAGACAACCGATCATAATAAAGACTGTCTAAATGTACAAAATTTAGTCGTTTATTAAAGTGCCACACTTCTTAATAAACCGATATCTTTAATACCATTTTTTTTGCAATGCTCTAAAAGATCGTTTGATATCAATTCACAAACATTAGGATCCAAGAACACTGCAGATCCAATCTGTACAGCAGTAGCACCTGCCATAATAAATTCCAAAACATCTTCTGCGCTATATATACCACCAATACCAATTACAGGTACTTTAACTGCTTTTGCTGTTTCATATACCGCTCTTAGCGCTATCGGTTTTATGCCTTTACCGCTGTAGCCACCTATCGGTGTGGCAAGGACTGGTTTTTTTGTATTTATATCTATTGCAAGGCCTCTAACTGTGTTGATCAAGCTCAATGCATCTGCTCCACCAGCTTCTGCAGCCTTTGCTATAACTGTTATATCTGTTACGTTAGGCGTAAGTTTAACTATCAATGGTTTTTTTGTATGTTTTTTTACTTCGCTGGTAAGTTTTTCTAACATTTTTGCGTCTTGTCCAAAACCTATCCCCCCAAGTTTTACGTTCGGACAAGAAACATTCATCTCTAATGCAAAAACAGTAGCTACACTGTCCAGCATTTGAGCGGCTTCAATATATTCCTGTTCGGTGTTGCCAAAGAAATTAACTATTATCTTAGGACCAAGCTCTTTTATTTTCGGTATCTTCTCGTCTATAAATTTTCTTATGCCTATATTCTGCAGTCCAACGGA
>JAKIZQ010000148.1 GCA_022707945.1 Bdellovibrionales bacterium | reverse complement strand
GTGACAATTCTATCTTTGATGGTGCAGGATATAATATAACTGTTTTAACGGGTCCAAATCCTGCTTTAATAGTAATTGCTAATGACACATCAAGCGGACCAATCAACAACGTAGTGGTAAAAAATGTAGGTATAACCAGCAATAACATCTACACATTTGATTTTCTTTGCTCAGGTGGATTTATCGAAAACGTACAAACAAATAAAGCCATTAGGATTTATGGTGACGCAAATAAGATAAACAAGTGTGATATCGGCAATTTTTGTATCTTTCAAGGAAAAGATAACGTCATAACAAAATGCAACATTTTTGACATATTGGTTAGTGGTAGGTCAAACATGTTTTTTGCAAATAACTTTTTCCTGTCTGAATATCCTTCCCTTTTTATGGAGAGTACTTGGGATAATGGTTCTCTTGGTAATTATTGGGGTAACTATTCTGCTAGATATCCTAATGCATCAGAGATAGACAATACAGGGATAGCTGATACGCCTTACTTTATAGAAAGAGACGAGTACACGTCAAGGGATTATCCAGATGAAGATAATAATGTTGACCGTTTCCCTCTACTATATCCATACGATATAAACAAAGACCAAATAGCTTTTCCAACTCTAAATCCTGATGTTCCAGATTTTTCTTTTTTGGTAATTATACCTTTACTTCTTTCTATGTTTGCTGTTGCTGTCTTGGTTAGGCATCGGAAAACCGCTGTGTTGAGTAAATAAAAAAGTGGGTTTTGCGGGTGAAATCTCCACGCATTGGGAGGTTCGAATCCCACCCCCTGCACCATATATAAATAAACAGTCAGGGGTTTTCACCAGTGGCGATATTCTTGGCTTTTTAACCGATATGATTTGGGTTTTTTCGATTTTTCTGTTTCGGTCAAAAGAATTTTATATAAAGCATGACTATTAATGGTCAAGGCGTTCAAAGATGCATGAATTTGATGTCGTTCTTCTTGAAGACGAGTCTGGAGGTTACGTAGCTTTGGTGCCAGCACTACCGGGCTGCCACACCCAAGGTGATACCCTCGGAGAAGTCATGGACAATGTGAAAGAAGCTATTGATCTCTATATCGAAACACTCACAGAAGAAGAAAAGAAAGAGCTTCTCAAGGAAAAAGTTGTTGGTATCCAAAAAGTGAAAGTCTTTGCCTAAGATTTCACCGATAAACGCCGACAAATTGATCAGAGTTTTGGAAAGAGAAGGCTATAGAGTCACACGGCAAAAAGGCTCTCACATCATTATGATGAATGCGAAAAAGAACAAAATTGTAATTCCCATGCATCCTGGAAAAGAAATCAAGATTGGGCTATTGAGAGCTATTCTTAAGGAAGCAGGAATAGGCAGAGAAGAATTTCAGAAACTTTTGAAGAAAATATAGCTTATCCAAGTCATTGAATGTGAATCTCTTCGGATTTGGCATTTTGCCTGCGCTGTTTGTATGTTTAATTAACAAACAGCTCACCCAGCGTTTGGTAGAGGGGGAGACTGGAACTATCTGGGAGCTATTGTTCGCTCAAATTTACGTGCAATGGATATTGCTTCAATCTTTAAAATATTGAATGGGTTTCCTGAGGATCTGTACCGACGAATTGGAAAGAGAAAAAAGGAGAGAAGCTGTGTAGGAAATAAAATTGGCGATGTCGCCAGCATGTTTGCGGTTCGAATCCGACCCCCTGCACTCTTCTACACAATCCATGCGTACTATGTGTAAACATAACACATTCAATAGAGAAAATGTGTAAACCTGCCAAGAAACTATAAAAAAAGACCTAAAAACACTTACATAAAGAATCCTGGGCTGGTGTGTTTTTGGTTTTTCTGTTAAAGTCTCTTATTTTCGTTATTTCTGATGTTCTTTTGTATTAAAGTAGTAGTCTAGCAAATTTTGCAGACAACTACTTCTAACTTTCATTTTTCGTTATTTGGGATTTTGCTTTGCAGCTGTTGTGGGTCTTAAGAATTTGGTGAAGGTTTTAGTGTAAAACCTGCCGCTTTTTCCTATGTGTGATATCTGCTTATAGGGCAAGACGATGGTGGGCAAACCCAGGAGTGCGAGTTCACGGAAGGCAAAGATAAAATCGCGTATTTTTAGGCACAATGTTTTTGTATGCATATGATATCTATTGTATACGGTGAAGGGTTTTGACACTTAAACCATTGGCTGTGCGTGTCCCAGCGGAATTGGAAAAACAAATTTCTGAAATCATAAAAAAAGAAAAACTAGACAAAGCAACAGTTGTCCGAAATCTTCTAGAAACCGGCATTATCGAGTGGAGAAAACAAACCGCCCTTGACCTCTTAAGCAAAGGAAAAACCACTTTTGCTGAAGCTGCAGATATTGCAAAGCTTTCTCTTTGGGAATTCGCCGATTTAGTAAAGCAATACAACGTTGAATGGGTCAGGTTCGAACCTGAAGACCTTGAGAAAGACTTCAAAGCTGCATCTGCGGCGAAACGAAATTGAAACCTTTAGTTTTCAATTCCACCCCTCTGATATATCTGGCTAAAGCGGGGCTAAGCGGGATTATTGAAAAACTCTCAGAGGAAAAGTTAACTTCTCTGCTGGTGAAAG
>JAKIZQ010000147.1 GCA_022707945.1 Bdellovibrionales bacterium | reverse complement strand
TGTTCTACACCGACCTTGCCTTTTTTGGCCATAAGATACGCTTCTGTAGCATTTATCTCTGCAATACCCATCCCATCACCAATAAAAAAGAACACATATTTTGCCTTATCTTGTTTTTTTACCTCTGCACTTAAAGGACTAAAGACAAGAACAAAAGAGAACAGAACAAAAAATAAATTCTTTAGTTTCATAGAACGAGCCTCCTTTTAATTCACAGCTATCTAAAAAGACCACTTATCATAACAAACTATCTCTTTTAACTCTTTTCTGTTTGTTGTAACTATTTGTGATAGAGGTCTACCCGCAGGATAACCAAGCGTCAGCAAAGCTACAACACGGTATTCAGAAGGGATATTTAACAAACCCTTAACCCTATCCTCATAGAAAGCCCCCAACCAACAAGAACCAATGCCCAATTCTGCCGCTACCAAACTCATGTGTGTAACCGCTATTGAAAGGTCCACAACATAAGCAGCTTGTCCACAGGTCATTACATATTCAGTTTCATTTGAGCATGCCACTATAAGACAGGAACAGTCTGCTACAAATTTTTGATCCTTACAGGCTGGGACTAGGTCTTTTAATACTTTCTTATCCTTAACGACCATAAATTTCCATTCCTGTACATTTTTTGCAGATGGGGCCAATCTTGCAGATTCCATTATTTTTAGAAGGTCTTCATTTGAAACTTGTTTTTCCTTATCATAAGCCCTTACACTTTTTCTTAACTTTATTACATCCAAAACACTCATGATACCCCCTTTACATGTATGATATAAAATTATGATATATCATCAAAAAGATATATCAAAAAATGAAAATTACCCATATTATTTAAAGCTATGGCTACCTTTAAACCAAGGTTAAAAGGGTTCTATGAGTTACAACCCTATCATGTACAAGAGATACTGCTGGTCTCCAGCATGTATGATGCTTTCATCTTTGAAGAGGATGGACAACTTACCGAGAAAATTTTTAGTGAATTCACTGACTACCACCTTAACTATGCGCCAAGGGTAACTCAAGTTGAATCTGCAGAAAAAGCCTTAGAGATGCTAAAGAAAAAGAACTACGACATGCTTATAACAACCCTCCAACTTGAAGGAGTAGATGTTGTAAAATTCTGTAAAGACATAAAAGTTCAGTATCCAAGAATATCAACGGTATTACTTACCCACGCACCATCTCGCATGCCACCTATGCCCAAAGAAGAACTACAAAAAAGTTTTGATGGTATCTTTGCATGGAATGGGGATACAAAGATCTTTCTTGCGATAATAAAATTAATAGAGGACAAGCTTAACGTAAAACACGATACAGAAGTTGCAAACGTAAGGGTAATATTAGTAGTAGAAGATTCAATAAAGAATTATTCCTCTTTTCTTCCTCTACTTTATTTTGAGGTAATGGCGCAAACAAAGGCACTAATTTCTGTCAGTCTTACAAGAGAAAATAAAATATTCCGAATGAGGACTCGTCCTAAAATAATGTTAGCAAGCGATTATGAGGATGCCCTAAAAATATGCAGAGAATATAAGGACTATCTTATAGGCATGATCTCTGACGTTAGATTTCCTAAAAATGGGAAAATAAATTCGGAGGCAGGGCTAGAACTAATAAGGACTGTTAAAGCAGAAATACCAGATCTCCCAGTGATACTACATTCGAACGAGACAGAGAACAAAGAAAAAGCAGACCAGTTGGGAGCCTCTTTTATAGACAAGAACTCTCCGTTGGTATTGCAGGAACTTGGTAATTTTTTAAGACGAGACCTTGGCTTTGGTGAGTTCATATTTAGAGTACCCTCTGGCGAACTTGTTGGTACTGCAAGCAATCTAAAGGAATTGGAAGAACTATTAAAGACAGTCCCTGATGAATCAAT
Source organism: Bdellovibrionales bacterium (assembly GCA_022707945.1). GTDB lineage: Bacteria > Bdellovibrionota > JAFGOL01 > JAFGOL01 > JAFGOL01 > JAKLHL01. Next base: position 742 of record JAKIZQ010000147.1, on the reverse strand, counting down.
AAAATATCATGCTCAAAGAAATCACTTTTCCATCTGGCTAATGGCTAGAGGAGAATTCATACTTGCAAGTCAGTTACGACCAAGAAAAGTGGGTGACTTTAATAGCATACAGGAATTAAGACGTGACCTTATAGACTCACTATATGCCACAAGAAAAGAATCACAACAGGGTATTATCGCAGATTTTTCTTGTGATACTTTTAATGCCGAGTGTAATTTTAACAGAATAGGCTCTGGTTCTCTTGGTGGTAAAGCCAGAGGAATAGCTTTCATAAATGCTTTGTTGGCACAAGAAATGTCAAAAAAGATACAGGCTAAATATCCAGACGTAGAAATAAAGATACCATACACAATAGTTATAGGAACAGATCAGTTCGATAAATTTATGAAGGAAAATGAACTCGCAAAGACAGCCATGCAGGAAAATAATGATGAAAAAATAGCAGAACTGTTCCTTAAAGCAAACGTTAGCGATGAATTAAAAAACAATCTTAAGGCTTTCCTTGAGTATACAAACTGGCCTCTTGCAGTTAGATCATCCAGTCTTTTAGAAGATTCTCATGCTCAGCCTTTTGCAGGTATATATGCAACTTATATGTTACCTAACTCAGATCCAGATCCAAACATCAGGCTCGAACAACTTATTAATGCAATAAAATTAACCTATGCTTCTGCATATTATCAATCTGCAAAAGCATATCTTTCTGCAACATCCAACAGAATAGAAGAAGAAAAAATGGGG
>JAKIZQ010000146.1 GCA_022707945.1 Bdellovibrionales bacterium | reverse complement strand
TAAGAAGGATCAACTACTGTTCTTGCATCAGTAGAAGTGTTCTCTTTTTTTACTTTTCTGTTCCTTGAACCATCTGTAAGCAAGGTTTTATCTCTATCACTTACCCCGCTGTCCATTGAGGTGTTTTGATCTTGTTGTGGCTGACCAGAACTAAGTCTTGTTTTTTCTTCATAAGAACCAGAAGAATAACCAAAAGAAGAATAAGATGGAACACTGTGTTCCATCTCACTCATTCTTTTTCTTTCTTCTATTATTTCTTTAGTAAAAAGTTCTTTTATGGACCTTGAAAGTTTCATAGAGGTGTTCGCAGGAAATCTTTTATGCAAATACCTTATAAGGTCCTCGTGCATATCATAACAATTCTGATATCTTTCTATTCTGTACCTTGCCAATGCTTTCATTACAATTGCTTCAAGTTCTGAATCTATTAAAGGATTAACCTTGCTGGGCAGTGGCACATTACATTCTTTTATTTTCTTTAAAGTGTTTATCTCGTTATCTGCAACGAAAAGTCTCTCTCCTGTGATAAGTTCATAAAACACTACACCCGTGGAAAAGATATCTGTTCTTGCATCAAGCTCTTCACCCTCTGCTTGTTCTGGGCTCATATAGCCAAACTTTCCTTTCAGTATGCCTGCTCTTGTTTCGTCTGCCTTACCTTTTGCCTTGGCTATACCCCAATCAAGTATCTTTACTTCTCCCTCGTAAGAAACAATTATGTTCTGAGGACTAACGTCCCTGTGTATTATGTTCAACGGTTCGTTAGTAAAAGGATCATGTTTTGTGTGCACATAGTGCAATCCCTTACAAACTTCACTCATCAAATAGCAAGCTGAATCAAGAGGAAATATTTTGTCTTCTTCTTTACTCTTTTGGAATATTTGGCGAATGTTCTTACCGTCTATGAATTCCATTTCATGATAGTATCTACCTTCTATTACGCCAAAGTTCGTTATCCTTACTATATTGCTGTGGTTAAGCGTAGAAGCTATACGAGCTTCGTCTATGAACATTGAGTTGAACTCTGGATTTTGTGTGTAATTAGAAAGGATGAACTTTATTGCAACTACTCTTTCAAAACCTTCTAAGCCTACTGTTTTTGCACGCCATATTTCTGCCATCCCACCCGTGGCTATTTTATCCATCAAATAATAATCGCCAAACTTCTGCGGGGATCTTTTCTCCATTTACGCCTCAAAAGGATTTTGTGATTCTATACCCTCGCCTCTTTGAGCACCAAGGGACATCATTACCATAGGAACACCAAGTTCTGCTTTTATCCATTCAACATAATCCCTAGCGTTCTTTGGAAGTTGATCTATGTTGCTAGCTCCCTTAAGGTCTTCTGTCCAACCAGGGAAGCTCTTGTAAACAGGTTTTACGTCTCCACTCAAAGAAACTATATCATAAGGAAGATCATCATACCTTTTGCCGTTAACTTCATAAGCAACAGCCACTTTTATTTCCGGAAAACCAGTTAATACATCTAACTTGGTCAATATGAATGATGTTAATCCTGCATAACGTGTAGTGTATTTTAAACAAACCATGTCTAGCCAACCGCAACGACGTGGTCTACCTGTTGTAGCACCATATTCTCCACCTTGAAAACGTAACATATCACCTACTTCATCTGTTAGCTCAGTCGGTAAAGGACCTTCTCCAACCCTTGTGCTGTATGCCTTCACAACACCAACGACGTTCTTTATGAATAAAGGAGAAACACCAGCACTCATTGCCGCCGCTCCCGGAGTTGTATTGGAAGATGTAACATAAGGATATGTTCCACCATCTACATCAAGCATAACGCCCTGAGCACCTTCGAACAGAACATTTTTTCCACTTTTGCATGCATCGTACACGATCTTTGATGTATCTGTTATGTATGGAGCAAGAACGTCGCCAAGTTCAAGTGCTTCTTCTAGAACTTTTTTAATATCAAATGGTTTTTCTTCTAAATAATTAGTGATGTAATAATTTCTGTCCTCTAATATCAAAGATAGTCGCTCTTTGAGTATGGATGGTCTTATAAGGTCCCCCATCCTAATACCTCTTCTTGCTACTTTATCCTCATATGTAGGGCCTATACCTCTACCAGTAGTACCTATTTTTGCTCTAGCTTGTTTTATCTCTCTAAGCTGATCTATCATAAGGTGATATGGCATAGTTACGTGAGCTTTTTCACTTATCCTGAACCTTTCAGGAGATATCTTATAACCAGCGTCTTTTATGGTTTGTATCTCTTTTATTAGTATGTTTGGCTCTATCACGACGTTATCAGCCAATACACAGGTTGGTCTTTCTCTTGTTATTCCAGCAGGGACAAGATGCATTACTATCTTTTTACCCTCTATTACCAGAGTATGTCCTGCATTTGCACCACCCTGATATCTTACCACCATGTCTGCATGACCAGCATAATGGTCTACTATTTTTCCCTTACCTTCATCACCCCATTGGGCGCCCAAAATTACTACTGATGACATTATTAGTCCCTCCCCAGCAATGGTATATATCATGGTATTGACATTGTTCAACAATATTATGTTTATCCCAAAGTACACTCAAACCATTAAGTTCCTTAGATTTTATAAGTTGATGTTAGTTAATACTTTTTTATGACTATCTCGGAGTTTTCGGGAAACCATTCTTGTCAGATTTTGCGTAAAAATTGC
>JAKIZQ010000145.1 GCA_022707945.1 Bdellovibrionales bacterium | reverse complement strand
GGTCTTTTCATCGACGATAAGACCCATTGCAACACCAGCCACGTTGTCTTTTAGTGGAACTCCGGCATTCAATAGGGCCATACAACCAGAACATACAGTACCCATTGAGGAAGAACCGTTAGATTCAAGAACCTCTGAGACCATTCTTAATGTGTAAGGGAAGTCGCTGTATGATGGAAGTACTGCGCTAATTCCTCTTTTTGCAAGAGTACCGTGCCCGATCTCTCTTCTTCCTGGTCCTCTTAGACCTTTTACTTCTCCTACGCTGAATGGTGGGAAGTTATAATGTAGCATAAACTTATCTTTACTTAATCCATCCAATGAATCTATGTACTGTTCATCATCTGGTGAACCAAGTGTTATTGCCGCCAATACCTGTGTTTCTCCTCTGGTGAAAACAGCTGAACCATGTACTCTTGGAAGTAGTCCTACTTCACAATTTATTGGTCTTACCTGTGTGAAAGACCTTCCGTCTATCCTTACGTTGTGTTCAGTTACAAGACTTCTTGCATATTGATATTTAAGGTTCTCATAAACTGTTGTAGCATAGAATTTTAGGAAATCATCACTCCAGTCATTTGCTCCCTTAAAGGAAGGAACAACGTCGCTCATAATGCCTTTCTTTATTTCGTCCAAGGCTTTATAGCGTTCTAGTTTCTCTTTTATAGCAAAGGCTTTTTTGAATTTGTCCTTGCAATATGATTCTAGTTCCTTGTTGAGTTTTTCATCTTTAGGTGCTTCAGCAACTGTTCTTTTTGTTCTGCCTAACTCTTTTGCCATCTTTTTTTGTGCTTGTATTGCTGGTTGAGCAGATTCAAATGCGAACATGATAGCTTCTAGCATTTCATTTTCTGGAATACCTTTTGATGCTCCCTCTACCATTACTACGGCTTTTTCTGATGAAGCAACAAGTATATCTATATCGCTGTTCTTTAATTCTTCAACACTTGGTGCAGCAATCAGTTTTCCGTTAACACGTGCCACTCTGCATGCAGCTATTGGCCCGTTAAAAGGTATGTCTGACAGCATTAATGCTGCAGAGGTTCCTATTATACCGGCTTGATCTGCGCCGTGGTCTGCGTCGTAAGAAAGCACTGTAGCTATTATTTGTGTTTCAGACTTAAAATTCTCTGGGAACAAAGGTCTTATAGGTCTGTCTATAAGTCTTGATACCAGTGTTGCATTGTCTGTTGGTTTTGATTCTCTTTTAAGATATCCGCCAGGGATCTTTCCTGATGCGTAGAATTTTTCTACGAAATCTACTGTGAGAGGGAAAAAATCCAAGCCCTCTTTTTCTGATGTGTCCCCAAAACTTACCAGTACAGCGCCGTTTGCCTGTTTAGCTAATTTTCCTGTTTCTAATGTTAGTTTTTTTCCACCTAACTCTGTTTCAATGATCTTGTGCATAAAATACTCCTTCTCCTTGAGGACCTTATTGTCCCCTATATTTAGACTCTCTCTTTGTAATCTTTAGACAAGTTCCTGACTACTTTCTCAGGTCTAACTCTTTTATGAGTTTTGAATAACGAGCAGTGTCTTTTTTCCTGAGATAGCTCAATAGATTTTTTCTTTGACTGACCAGCTGCATAAGGCCGATCCTTGAATGGAAATCTTTCTTATGACTATCAAAATGTTTAGTAAGTTCGTCTATTCTTTGTGTTAAAAGTGCTATCTGCACTTCTGCAGAACCTGTATCGCTTTCATGGGTCCTGAATTTTTCAACAGTTTGTGTTTTTCTTTCTTTTGTGATTGCCACTTTAATCTAACTCCTCTAAATAATTTACTATTTGGTTTCAGCGTGTTCTAGCATATTGGACTTTTACTGTAAAGACTTAAATTTATGTTCTGACAGCCTAGAATTTTATTGTTTTATATAATAATTACAAGTATTTATAATACATTAATAAATGTCGTTGCTATTTTGTCCACTGGTGTTAATTAAGCTTTTAGCAAAATCAAAAGGGAGGTTATGCTAATGAAGAAAGTTCTATTTTCTGTTTCATTTCTAGTTGCTGTATCTGTATCTGCAATGACATTTACAGATTATGTTGGTGCTGATCTTAAGAGTATTAATGGTAAGAAAGATGCAAAAGCTTTTGCTACTGAAACACCAGAAGTCGCAAAATGTTTGGCAGACAGGTACGCTGCTTTATCATCAAAGGTAAATACAACACCTTACAATAATCTTAAGAAGTATTGTGAGTATGTTACTGCTAAGAAAGATCTTACTACTTTAAAAGACAGTAACGTAAAGATTAATTATAAATATAAGGGTGTAACACATCCTTCTGTTTACATTCTTGGTAATGTAAGCAATCCAGCTAGCTGTAAAAATCTTAAACTTGATGGTGACAAGGCTGTTATGGGTCTTAACTGGTTCTTTGGCGCTGAAGAGTGCTCAACTGTAACTTTTAACTAAGTTTGAACTATTCATTTTAGCAAGGGCGATGCTTGAAAATACAAGTATCGCCCTTGACACATTTGGTCTTAGTTAGTAGATAATTGATTTCCTAGGGTGCCCTCATAGCTCAGATGGATAGAGCACCAGATTCCTAATCTGGGGGTCACAGGTTCGAATCCTGTCGGGATCGCCAGCTTCGTTGCGAATCCTGTCGGCCGGACGTAGCGGCCTAATCTTCCGGATCGGCGAATTTCTGCAGGCGCGGGACGTTGCAGTCGATGA
>JAKIZQ010000144.1 GCA_022707945.1 Bdellovibrionales bacterium | reverse complement strand
TATAGGACTGCTGCACGAACAAGGAACGTAGGCTGGAGAATAGACTATCATTGTGTTAATAAAAATTTAAAGGACAGAGTCGTAAAAAGCTATCATAACACAGATATTCTTGGGTCTGACCATTGTCCTGTGTCTGTAATTATTAATTGACTGTAATTAAAAAATAACATTATAATTTTATTATCGATCTTAAAGTGCTGTTTTAAGTGGGGGTTACTTAAATGAAGAAACTAGTTGTTTTAATCGCTGTTACTCTTGGCTTTTATGGTTGTGAACTAAGCCAGGTTGCTAAACAAGATAATTTAAACAGTGCAGATTCAATGGATCAGAGCACTGGTGAGTTAAGCCCAAAAGCTACGTGGTTACAGATAGGCGGAGGTGCTTTAACTAGTGGTGCGACCAGTGATCTTTCTATGGATATATACAACAATGAACCTTATGTTGCTTATGCTGATTTTAGCAATTCCTTTAGACTACAAGTAAAAAAATGTGTTGGTGGTACTTCTTGTACTTCATGGACAGGTTTGGGTGCTAACATTTCTGCCAATGAAGCATACGATATTTCTCTTGCTGTATGGAATGGTACTCCGTTTGTCGTTTATAGAGAGCTTGTTACTGTTAATCCTTTAGTGTTTTCACCAAAAGTTAAATACTACAATGGAACATCGTGGCTAGACCTTGGTAACATTGCCTCACTTGTTGGAGCTAATGTTTCTTTTGATTGGTATCCTACAATTGCAGTAGAAGATGGAACTGTCTTTATAGTAGCAAAGAACAGAGTAATGTCTTACGACGGTAGTAATTGGTCATATATTGGTGGAGCAATCCCTGGATGTAATGGCTACCCTATAATAAAAGTACATAATACAGGCACAGATCTTATTCCTTTCGTAGCATTCATAGACTCTACAGAACACTATAATGCCAGTGTTGTTTATTATAACGATGTAACTAACACTTGGGACTATCTTGGTAATAAGGGCTTTTCTAGTGTAACAGATCCATGGCAAGGTATTGGAAGTCTTGCATTTGAGCTTTCTAGCGACGGTACTCCTTATGTATTTTTTGCAGGAATGTATGACTCAAGCATAGGAAAAAGTAGCGTGCTTAGATATGATGATATACTTAATGATTGGGTCAACGTCGGTACACCGGCTAATTATTTTCAGAACATTGCTCTATCACATACAGATGTAACTATAGGGAGTGATAACAGCGTATATGTTGCATATCATTATCAGGGGAATTCCCTTGTAACGGTACAAAAAAGTCTATATGGTACAGGGGCATGGTCTAGCTTAGGGACTGTTTCAGGATCGTGGGGAAATTATACCAACATTTGTCTTGATTCTAATAATGTCCCTTTTGTTGCGTATGAGAACCATTCTAGTTCTCCAAACAGTTATGTAAAAAAATATCAATGAAGTTTAGGACAAGCAAGATAATAGATCCGCCTATAGTAGAGTTTAAAAAGAATATCTCTGACCTTTTAGGTAAAGACGGTGTAATAGATCTTTGCCAAGCGGTACCGTCGTACCCTATGCCGCAAAAAATGAAAGACTACATGATTGAAGGTGCTTTTAGCGAGCAACTTTCTTATTACACTCCAGATCAGGGGATTATTGAATTAAGAGAAGAAATCTGTAAACTTCATGGGAACAATTTAGTAAACAAGGATGAAGTTATCACAACAGCTGGAGCAAACCAGGGTGCCTTTAGCGTTTTTACGGCATTGTTCAAAGCAGGGGATAAGGTTGCGCTTCCTGTCCCTTATTATTTTAATTATGACATGGCGTTAAGAATGCTTGATATAGAGCCTGTTTATTATTTTTTGGATGAAGAGGATGGTTTTAGATTTGTTTTTGACAAAATAGATAAGTCCATCTTCAAGAGCTGTAAGGGGTTTGTTCTAGTTAATCCAAATAATCCTACAGGCGCTGAATATGATGAAGAAGATATAAAAAAGTTAAGCCACCAATGTAACAAAGATGGAGTTATATTGATATCAGATGAGGCTTATGGTTTTTTTTCCAAGAAAGGCTATCCAGCCTCAAGTGTTTTGAACATAACAGGCTCGTTAAATAACCTTATAGTAGTTAATACTTTTTCAAAGACCTTTAGTATGACTGGTTTTAGAGTTGCTTATGTTCTTGCACAAAAAGCCTTCATGGACCAGATAATGAAAGTTCAGGACAGCGTTATAATCTGTGCTCCAAAGGTTTCTCAATACATGGCCCTTTATGGATTAAAGGAATGCCATTCATGGCTTGATGAAAAGGTTAAATATGTTCAAAGTAATGCCTCTCATTTTAGAGAGCTTTGTAAAACTCAGTTAAAAGGTTTTAGTCTATCAAGCTGTGCTAATTTTTTTGCATACATAAAACACCCTTTCAATAATATTAGTTCTTATGAAGCAAGTATTAAGGTCGCCAAACAAGCAAAGATACTTACACTCCCAGGGGCTATATTCGGGCCAGAACAAGACTCATACTTAAGACTTGCCTTTGGCAATGTGAGCGACCCCTCAAAACTATCTGAAGTCGTTAGCAGATTATCTGCGATGTAATAATTTGTTAGTTAATACTTTTTTATGACTAGATCTCCGTTTTCGACCATTCTAAGTCCTATTTTGCTAAAATTGCTAGCTCGCCGCTGTCTCCCAGTGCGTCGCATCGGTCTCGTACGCAATTTTTACGCAAAATCTGACAAGAATGGTTTCCCGA
>JAKIZQ010000143.1:360-2756 GCA_022707945.1 Bdellovibrionales bacterium | reverse complement strand
TATTGTTTAAATAATCCCTTATGTTTTTTTTATCTATTAGTGGAAGTATCTGCGATGCACCATAACCACCTCTGGCAAAAAATATTCCTTGTATTTGTTCATTACAGATATTGTTTAAAATATCACAGGCTCTTTGTTCTGGTGTGCCTACGGTGAAACCAGTTTTTTTAAAGATATTGTCTGAATACTGTAAAGTAACTCCTAGTTTTGCTAAAGTTTGCGTTCCTTTTATAAACAATTGTTCTTCAAAAGGAGAGGAGATAGCTGATACTGCTACTGTATTTATATTATTAGCGTTTTTCATGATTTATGATTATATGTCTAATTGCTTCTGCAGTATAATGTTTTTGATATGGAACGTATTTTTTTAAATGAACATTTAAGGAACAAGTTTGGTGAAAGGGTGCAGCGAATACCCGTGGACCCTGGTTTTGTGTGCCCAAATAGAATTAACAATAATGGGTGTGTTTTTTGTTCAGAACAAGGTTCTGCAGCAGCATGGCTAAAAAAAGGGATGAGTTTTGGGGAACAACTCATCAAGGGAGAAGGGATAGCCAGAAGAAGATATAAATCAAAAAAATTCATTATTTACTTTCAGGCTTTTACGTCCACCTATGCGAGTGTTAAAGAATTGGATAGACTCTATAAAGAGGCTTTGTCTTTTCCAGGGGTCGTGGGTCTTGCAATATCTACAAGACCAGATTGTATTGACGACGATATACTAGATCTGCTTAGTGAATATAATAAGAAAACATATCTTTGGGTTGAATTAGGTGCTCAATCTATGATCGAGGATAGTTTGTTATGGATGGGAAGAGGTCACTCTGTTTCTTGCTTTACAGATACAGTAAATAGATTGAGGTCTAGAGGAATAGAAGTCGTTGGACATATAATATTTGGTCTCCCAACAGAAACAAAAAAAGACATGATAACGTCTTTTAAGGATTTTATTTCAACAGGTATTAATGGTTATAAGATACATGCTCTTCATATAATAAAAGGAACTCAGCTAGAACTAATGTATAGAACAGATAAGTTCAGCTTGCTTGATATGAATGAGTATATAGAGCTTGTAGAAGAGGCTATAAGACTAACACCCAAGGATATTGTTATTCACAGATTAACAGCTGAATGTGATATAAGTAAGCTCGTTGCGCCTTTATGGGTATTAAAAAAGGACGCTATATTGGGGAGAATAAAAGGTGATCTGGGTTTATAGGATATTCTGTGTTCTAGTAGGTTTTTTTATTGGTTCTGTTAACTGGTTTTTACTTTTTCGTTCTTTTAAGATGACGGTGTCGTTATCAATGAAAGAGGCGGCATCCTTAAAGGATAAACTAAAAATAATATTTATGTTCTTGATAAAGATGATCTTCATTCTTGGTAGTATTTATTTAATCATAGGGGTCTTGAATATGCCTGCAATATGGTCGTTTCTGGTATTGTGCTTTCTCTTGCAGGTATGGTTTTTGTGTTGTACAAGAAATCTCACTAAGTGCAGGGAGTTAAATAATGCATGGTTTTTGCTGGTTTAGCTTGATTCCTTATATAAAAAATTTTTCAACGCATGAATATTTACATGTTCTGAATGCAGTTGTTGCTACTTTGATGTGTGTTTTGCTTGCAATACTTCTTGCTCGTAGCTTGAAGAATAAAAAGAATAAAGAAATACCATCGACCAAGTTCAATATAATTAATTTTTTTGAACTAATATCTGGTATGCTACTATCTTTAGCTACGGAAATAATGGGTGAAAAGAATGCTAGAAAATTTTTTCCTGTTTTAGCCTCTATATTTTTGTTTATATTCATTAATGATTTTATGGGATTGATACCAGGATTTTTGCCTGCAACAGATAATATCAACACCACTTTTGCCTGTGGTATTTTTGTTTTTATTTACTATAACTATGCTGGTTTTAAGGAGCATGGATTCTCGTACATAAAACACTATATGGGACCGATGATCTGGCTTGCTCCTTTGATGTTCCCCATTGAGTTGATAAGCAATATGGTCAGGCCTTTTTCATTGGGGCTTCGTTTGTTTGGCAATATAACAGGAGACCATCTTGTCCTTGGTATATTTAGTGATCTTGCTCCACTTATCGTTCCAATACCTTTTTTGGGCCTTGGACTTTTTGTGAGTTTTTTTCAGGCCCTTATATTTGTTCTCTTATCTATGATATATCTTACTTTAGCTCTTTCACATGAACATTAAAAAAAGGAGGAATAAAATGAAGAGGATTAACAAATGGTTTTTATCAGCGTTAGTTTTTATGGTATCAGCAGGAGCTTTTGCTTCAGATGCTGCACAAACAGCTGTTGCTGACAGCGACAAATCATGGCTTAAAATGTTGGCGGCAGGTCTTACAATTACAGCAGCTGCTATTGGCGGGG
>JAKIZQ010000143.1:0-350 GCA_022707945.1 Bdellovibrionales bacterium | reverse complement strand
CCCAAGCGCACAGAACAAAATATTTGTTCCAATGATAGTTGCCCTTGCTCTTATTGAATCTTTGGTTATTTATGCTCTTGTCGTAGTTTTTGCAAAAATGTAAGTTTATTTACATTGTGTTTAATAAACAGCCTTGTCCTCTAATTTGGATAAGGCTGTTATTTTATTAACCTTGAAAGATCTTTTGACTTAAGGTCTGATATTGTAATAGGCCTGTAATTTGATGTTCGTAATGCTCTTACCAGATCTGAGCTACACTTTATTTTGTGTTCAAACAATGTAAGCCTTTTTCCTACTTCACTAATGGTGTGTGCATCTGATCCACCAACTTGTTTATAATTATTTTGTAT
>JAKIZQ010000142.1 GCA_022707945.1 Bdellovibrionales bacterium | reverse complement strand
CCTGTAAATCCAAGAAAGTTTATAATGGACAACCCTTGGGAGTGATCCTTAATGAAGCCAAGGATACTTGTTGTTGATGATGAAAAGCCTATACTCTCAGCAATACAAAGAAGTCTTAGGGATGATTTTGATGTAACTGTTTGCTCCTCTATACAAGAAGCATCTGAAATTATAAAGGCCAAAGATCTTGACGTAGTTATATCAGATTATGCACTAGGTTCTGAGATCACAGGAGCAGGGTTCCTTGAATCTCTTTCTCGAGAAAAACCTTATATAGCCAGGATAATGCTCACTGGGTATAGCTCATCCCAAATAGCTGAAGAAGCTATTAATAAGGCTGGTGTGTTTAGATTTATTACAAAACCATGGGATGATGAACATCTTAGGATGGTCCTTTATTCAGCATTTAAAAGGTCCTCTATTATAAGACAAAACATTAAGTTGGTAGAAGACATTAAGGACAAGAACAACAAAATAGAACTAACTGCGTCCATGATAGAAAGAGAATTAAAACTTAGTGCAAAGAAAATAGAAAGATCTAAAGAAGATATCTCTGTATTCCAAGATAACCTTAATTCTATAAATGAAATGTTAGAGAACATTTCTTCTGCAAGGAATTTTAGTGAACTAGTTTCTTCTACTTTGTCTGGGATATCCAATATAGTTGAATGTGACATGTCTTGCATAGCGGAGTTGGCAACTTCTACCAATGAATTCCTTGTTTATTCCACTAATAGTGAGAGAAAAATAAATATAGCCAGATCAGGCTCTATAAGTGACTTAATCAACAATATGAAATCTGGTAATTATTCTCCTTTGATATTGAGCTCGATATATGCTTCTCAAGATTTGAAAGAGAATCTATTTGGCACAAAAGATATTAATTCTATGCTTGTTTATCCCATAACATTAGTGACCCCAGACGACCCATGTAAAGTATTTATGGTGGTTCTGGCAAGAAAGAACAAAAAGATATTTGATAGAGAAGAAACACTTCGTTTAAAGGATGTTTCTCTATCTATAAGAGTGGCTCTTGAAAGGGTAATAACTACAAATCATCTTCAGACGGCATTAAAGCAATGGGAGAATACTTTTAATTCTATCCTTGATCCGTTGTTCTTGGTTTCAAAAGATTATGTCGTTCTTAGGGTAAATAATGCTGTTGAAAAGATATTGGGTAAAACATCTACAGAACTAATGGGCCAGAAATGTTACGAAGTTTTTAGAGGCTCAGATAATATTTGTCAAGAATGCCTTGTTAGAAAGACCAAGGAGAACAAATCTTTTGAATATGGTGATGTTTCTCCGTGTTTTGATAGGAACAATATCTCTGCAAGTTCATATCCTGTTTTTGAAGAGGATGGTTCTATAAACTCTGTGATACAGTACAATAATGATAAGAGCGCAGAGTTCAAACTCTATAAACAACTTATACAATCAGAAAAACTTGCAGCGTTAGGGATGCTTGCTTCTAATATTGCCCATGAAATAAATAACCCTTTAGGCGGGGTTTTGGCTTATTCACAAATATTAAAAAAAGAAGTTCCATCTACTGATCAAATATATTCTGATCTTGATGAAATAGAAAAAGCTTGTTTGAGAGGTAAAAATATTATTTCAAACCTTTTGGACTTTTCAAGGGATAGCTCTAATGATGGCAAACAATTAGTATCTTTAGACAGGGTCGTTAAGGATACAATACCATTGCTGAATATATGTCTAAAAGGTCATAAACTTAACGTTAATATCGAGGAAAAGGACATTAAGGTCAACGGTAATTTAGGAGAACTCCAACAGGTTGTATTTAATCTTATTACCAATGCCGTTCACGCCTCTGGTGATAGAGGAGAAATAACGATAAATGTTAGCTCTAATGATGGTAATGCCAATATATCAGTAAAAGATAATGGAGTAGGTATACCACATGAGTTGTTATCAAAAATATTTGAACCTTTTTTTACGACTAAAGATAAAGGTAAAGGTACTGGGCTTGGCCTGTTTGTGTGTAATGGTATAATACAGGAACATGGTGGACGAATAAATGTTCTAAGTAAAGTTGGAGAAGGCACAGAATTTATGATTGAATTGCCTCTATGGAGAGAATAGATGTTTTATGAATTTTTAAGATTTCTTGGATATATAGCCCTTGATATACTTCCATTAGGGGCAGAATCACATACTATTCTTATAAATTATTATTTTAATTACTCGTCTATAACCAATGAGATTAGGATACTTTGTTTGTCATCTATGGGCTTGGGTTTGTTCTTATATTTTATTTTTGATTATTATAAAATATTTAAAGAATTTTTTAAGGGGCTAAGACTTGTCTTAATAGGTAGAGGGACCATAAAACAAGTTTGTACAGAGTTAAGATTACTTAATATGATGATATCAATTATTGGTGTTGTTATAGCTTGTTATTTATCTTATGAATTTTTACCTGATCTAAGCAACAACATGTATCTTGTAGGAGCTATGTTAATAGTTTCTGGTTTAACATTAAGAATACCAGAGACCTTTGCACACATTAAGATGGACGGTCGGTTGTTCTCTTATAAGGAGTTCTTTGTCTTTGCATTTCTACAATTTTTGGGAGCTTTACCCGGAGCATCAAGAATGGCGATCCTAATGGGTGGTGGCAAGTTCTTAGGGATAGAAAAAAAACATCTAATCAAATTTACTTTCTTATCTTTGACACCGGTCATCTTTATAAGACTTGCATATACGGTACCTGCTTTTGGCGATATATCTTCTGT
>JAKIZQ010000141.1:379-2791 GCA_022707945.1 Bdellovibrionales bacterium | reverse complement strand
TAACAATAAAAAATAATAAAGAAATATACGTCGATGCTAACAGATTATAGGGTTTCGGAAAATCAATCATTATATGATGTGGCCTTACAACATTATGGTAGTATAGAGGCCGTATATAAATTAATACAAGACAATCTAGATAAGGTTGTAAGCCTTGATTCAGATTTAGTGGGTGGTATGATTTTAAAAATAAATCCAGATCATGTTATAGAACAATATTTAGTGGATTATTTCAAACTTAATAATATCATCATCGCAACAGGTAATTAATAAAACAATTAAATATATGCCAGAAGCAGACAAAAAAGGATTAGTAGCAAAAATCGCAATTGCATCAGCAGTTCTTATAGCCGTTATTGTAATCGCGTACTTAATTTTTGGGTAGGATTTTCTTTCTTCATGTTTTAAATGGACAAATCTCCATTTTTAGTTTTAGTTAATCATATCAAAACAGGGCAACGTGCGCTTGCATTTGCCTTGTTTCTTTTACCATTCTTTTTACTTAATGCGCATGAGCTCTTCTCTAAGGATAGCACATGCCAAAGCTGGTTTGGTTATCTACATTGTGCAGACTCATTTAAGAGTTACTACCATTTTGCATACCGTGTAGGCTATTATCTATCAGCTATAAGTTGGCTTTTTGGTGGGTACCTATTCCATAGTAGGCTAAGTAAAATAAGATGGGTTTATGTTGTAGCTATATCTTTTTGTATAGCTAGACTTATTAACTTGATTTCATCCAAAGAGTTTTTTGGATGGCATGATGAGATTCTTAACTTCTTAATCGTGATAGGGATATTTAGGATTTGTTCTTACGTATTCAAACGGAATAAGAAAGAACTTGAAGGAGAAGACTTATTTTATCTTGCGCGTACACACCATGAGCTTATCAGTGATGTAGACCGTAAGATACAGATTGCAAAGAAGCTATTTAAAAATGGCAAGATAGAGGTTGAAGATTTTGCAAGACGCGTAGATGTGCAAACTATGCGCATGAAGCAAAGCATTGAACAGATAGATCAATTCATAGAAAACGGTGGGTGATTTTGAATTGTTAAAATTTTTATCAGAGATAGCAAAAACGCTTGTAGGGAAAGAGGGTGTAAGCCCTATTAGTATTTTATTGTTTATAGGGACTGTTGTATACTGGTATGTAAAAAAATACAAAACCAAAAAACAGGAGAAACTACGTAAAGAGCAAGAAGCTAAGGAACTTGCTGAGAAGAAGATAAAAGGCATTAAGCGTATGACTGATCATGGGGATAAGGTAGATAAAGTCCTTGAACGTATTCTCCAAAAAGTAGCACATAATAAAGTAGTGAGGGCTTGTGTAGCTCAGATACTTAATGGTACAGAGCTTATGAATGGTGTTGGAATATTTAAAATATTGATGACTAATGAGGAGCGATTATCTGTACATATTGGTTCTATAAAACATAGATATAAAGAAGTTATTATCAATGGGAGATATGACAAGTTATTTAAAAAATTGAGTTTTTCAACTAGGTGTCTTTTAAAGATAGAAGATGTTGAAAACATGAATTATGAGTTTGCAGAAGATCCAGATAATTACATTTATATGTATATGCTTTATACAGACCTAGGGCAACCTATGGCTGTGGTGATGGTGACATTTGAAGATATTCAATATATAGGAGATGAGTTCTTAATGTCAGCATTGTATAATCACATTATGGAAATAGAAAAAATATTAAAGTCATGATAAATGCAGATGAGTTAGTAGCGTATGCAAGAAGTTTTGTAGGTCAGAAAGAAAGACCTTCTAATATGGGGTTTCAGAAAGTAGACTTTGACAATATGATGCGTGAGCAGGGATTTAAGACAGGGTTCTCATGGTGTGCTATATTCTGTAAGTTGGTATTTGATAAGTTTTTAGACAAAAGCTTCATGCCTATTTTCAGCCCATCAGCTGTTAAGACGTACAATAACTTTATAACCATACGGCCTAAGTCTAGGAAGTTAATCCCTTCTAAAGGAGCTATGGTTGTATGGCAAAGACATAAAAATGGTGTTCCCACATGGCAAGGACATATAGGAATTGTATCAGAGGTGATAGATAAAAATAAGTTTAAATCTATAGAAGGAAATGGGAATAAAGAAGGAGGATCAGAAGGGAAAGAGGTTGTAGAGATTGAAAGACCTTTAGACTTTAGTGTTAAAAAGAATGGATTGGTATTACTAGGATTTGTTGATTTAATATGATCTCCAGTTGCCTACTATTTTAGGAAGGCGTATATAGTAGGCATGGAGAAATGCAAAAAAAAAGAAACTAAATTGTATCTACAAATATATTAAAAAAATATGAATAGAGAGACAGTTATTATGTATGCAGCCTTTTTTATCTGTGTGATACAGGTAGTAGGAGACCAGTTTTTTTCTTTTGAATTAAAT
>JAKIZQ010000141.1:0-286 GCA_022707945.1 Bdellovibrionales bacterium | reverse complement strand
CCAAATGAGAGTTTTTGTGTTTTTCATAATGGTAAGTATAGGTCTGTCATGCTCCTCTAAGTGGCATTTAAGAAGAGCTATAAAGAAAGACTCTAAGCTCATAGATACTTTATTGCATAAAAAGGACACGGTATTCGTATTAAAGCAAGACACTCTTTATTTAGATTCTATTTCTACACAATTCATTTATAAGCTAGATACACTTTTAAAAGATACTTGTATCCTTTCTTCTAAAAATAAGATAGCCATAAAATATATCTTAAAAAAAGAAATACTACCTAAAGCA
>JAKIZQ010000140.1 GCA_022707945.1 Bdellovibrionales bacterium | reverse complement strand
AGAAGCCCATGCTTCTGTCATAAAAAAGAACCTATTAAGAAAAATGATAGTAGAAAGCATGCTTTTGCAAGAAGCTGACAAAAGAGGGATTAATGTCAGCGATAAAGAGCTACAAAGATATGTTAGAAATCTTACATATGGATATACAAAGACAGAATTAGAACAGTTACTTTTTAATCAATTCAAAACCTACGATGAGTGGGTCCAAGAAATAAGGACAAAATTAATAATAGAAAAGGTAATGTCAGAAGTAATATTAGACAAGATAAACATCTCAGAAGACACTATAAAGGACTTATATAAAGAAAAATTCGAGGGTAAAACCTCTCAAGAAAAGATAAAGCTTGCTCAAATATTTACTGTTTCTCAAGAGAAAATTAAACAAGCAGCAGAAGAATTAAAGGCAGGAATAGATTTCCATGAAATTGCAAAAAAATATTCTGAATCTCCAGAGGCTACAAATGGTGGAATATTAGGGTTTATATCAAAAGGAGAAGGAATAGAGATCTTTGACAGGGGATTTGAATTGCAAGAAGGCCAAACATCAGACGTACTAAACAGTGATTATGGTTTCCATATAATTAGGGTCATAAAAAGGATACCACCAGAAGAAATAAACTACGAAAAAGCAAAACCCTTTATAATAGCTGAATTGACCAGACAAGAAGAAGCAAAACTATATGAAAAATGGTTAACAGAGAAATTAAAAAAAGCGAAAATAGAGATAAACAAAGCTTTACTAGATTCCATAAAATAATATAAGTACCTATTTAGGAGTTTGTATGAAAAGAAACATATTATTAATCTTAATGTTCCTAATATCCAGCGCCCTGTATTCAAAAGAAGTTCTGATAGATAGAATAATAGCCGTTGTTAATGACGACATAATAACTGAGTCAGACCTTAAATCGTTTAACAAAACTTTAAAATCCAGAAAGGCAAAGATGTCCCCAGAGGCTTACACATACGCAAGTGCTTCTAACAAGAACATGCTAAATGAAATGGTCAACGATACTTTGATAACACAATACGCTAAAGATAATGGATTTTTATCCTCAAATGAAGAAATAAATGAATTCATAAACAGCAGAATGAGAAACATGGGTATGAGCCAAAAAGATCTTCAAAAACAATTAAAAGATTCCAGCCAGACCTTTGATGAATTCAGATCTGAATTAAAACTTGAAAAGACAAAGGCAGATATATTTGAAAGAGACCTAAAAAAGAAGATAGAGATATCTGAATCTGATTTTGAAAAATTCTTTAAGGATCAATTTAAACAAGAAGTAAATATAGTAGAGTATCATATAAAGTATGTTCAATTTGAGAATGAGAATAATGCAGAGAGCGCAAAAAATAGTTCTAAAAAGAGCAATGAAGCTTTTGACAAGGTCTTTAACAAGAATAATGGAACAGACCTTGGCTTTATAAACCTAGAGGATCTCATACCAGAACTCAAAAAAGCTGTTTCTAATATGAACGTAGGTGATGTAAAAGGACCTGTTAATATAAACAATTCGTTCTATGTAATAAAAGTTGTATCTTTAAAGAACACAAAAAATCCTGAATATATAAAAAACAAAGACGCAATAGAAAGAGAGCTCGTTCAGATGAATTTTAGCAGATTACTTGATGATTGGCTCAACCAAAGAAAGGAAGAGTCTTATGTTAGAACATACATATAAAAAAAGTGGAACAATAAGGATTGGGATAACTCAGGGAGAGAGCAAAGGGATTTCTCCAGAAATAATAGCAAAAACAATAGATGCTTTCTCAGAAGATAGAACTACAGAGCTTCATATTATTGCTGATAAAAATGTTATAATAGAAATAAGGAATAAAAGTAAGTCCAACCTTAAACACATAATTTTTGAAGAACCAAGATATAAAGAAATTCCAGAGAATATATCAAAAAGCAAAGAACTATCTTGTATCTATTGGGCAGTAAAACTGTGTACTAATTACGAAATAGACGCAATAGTAACAGCACCAGTGGATAAACATCTTATAGCAGAAAAATATCCAGACTTTTCTGGACACACTGGATTTCTTAAAGAAATATTAAACGCAAAGAATGTATTAATGTTAATGACAACACCGTCATTAAAAGTAGGGATAATGACAGAACACCTACCATTAAATCAAGTAAGCATAAATATAAGTAAAGAAAAAATAATAAACTCAGTTAAATTATTACACGACTATCTAATAATTAATAAACAGGATCCATCTATAGGAGTTTTAGCATTAAATCCGCATGCAGGTGATTCTGGTTTATTGGGCACAGAAGAGTTAGAAGTCATAATTCCTGCAATAAAGGAATTAAAAAACATGAACATTAGTGTAGACGGTCCAATCCCAGCTGATAGTGCTTTTATATCTCCAACAAAAGACAAATATGATGCATTTTTAGCCATGTATCATGATCAAGGTATGATACCAGTAAAGATGAAAGGGTTTGATAACTTGGTTAATACAACCTTGGGGCTTCCTATAATAAGGACATCCCCTGGGCATGGTGTTGCATATGAAGCAAAGAACAAAGGAACAGCTTCTGCTAGTTCAATGATAAAAGCAGTTAATCAAGCCATAGACATGGTGTTATTAAAAAGAATATCAGCATGAAAAAAAAATATATAAGCATAGTTAATGCGAGTGAACACAATTTAAAGAACATAACCCTTAACATACCAAGAAACGCAATAAGTGTTATAACAGGCATTTCTGGTTCAGGTAAATCATCTTTAGCTTTTGACACAATATATGCAGAAGGTAACAGAAGATATGTAGAATCCATG
>JAKIZQ010000013.1 GCA_022707945.1 Bdellovibrionales bacterium | reverse complement strand
TTTTTAACATATTACTCTTCTTGTTTAGATCAGCCTTGCCTGATATCTTTTTCCCTTTTACATTAACATAAAGTTCACTATCGTCGCTAATAACAGTATAGTCCTTTAGATCTTTACCTTTTAGGAGTACATATTCTCTAGAACCTTTATTAAGATAATGTACCTGTGCTTTATCTGTTGGAGCCTTTATCTCAGAAATATTATCTGACTTCTTATTAACTGCTCCACCTTTACCTGTTCCACAACCTATAGAGGCTGTGAGCAAGATCAAAGCAGGAATAAAGATTATGGTATATAACTTCATCATTTCCTCCGTTAAACATCCTTCCTAACTGTTTTTATGATCGTCTTTTCTGTTTTCTTTCCAGCAAGATCAACAAAAACCTCTCTTATATTTACCTCTCCCTGATCAATTCCAACTATAACTCCACTATTCCTTCCAATTCGATCAGCTTTCCTTAATATATATCTTCTACCCTTTGGCCCCTTGAACATAGCTAAAGGACTTGGTATATCCCAAACAACACCTACAAGAGTAAGATCGCTTAGCTCATAGTCTGTTATGGCTCTATCTGTATCATCCATACCAAGTTGGTCTAGCACTCTATAGAAAGGATCCCTTTGCATTGAATTAACTATAGCCTCACCCATTGTAGAACTATACTTAGAAGAAACTCCAGAAACAGATTTACCTGAGTTAGTTTTACCGTTCCCTTCTTCTAATATTATATCCCCAGATGTATTCTGAGCCATTACATCTAAGAGCATAAAATAAATTAAAATGTAACGAATCACAAACATCTTTTAGGCGCCTCCCAACATCCTGTACGTCGTTATCAATATATCGCTTTCAGTCATTATTATTCCAGAGTTATTTATAGGACCTGTTATCTTTAACTCTTGTACTTTAACTATCCTGTTCAAGTTTGCTATCCCATAAAAAAAGTTAGCAACTTGTTTATATGTTCCTCTTATTCGTATTTTAATAGGTATTTCTTCATAAACACCTTCACTCGATGATTCTAATGGTTGGAACAACAGTATTTGGAGCCCACTACTCTCTCCTATCGTAGAAACCTCACTAAGGAAATTAGCAATACCTGGATCGCTAGGAAAATTTGCCGATTCTTGCATTATCTCCTGCTTAAGATTACGTATCTCCGTTTGAATACTTTCCATAGTATCTTCTGATCTTAGATCATATATCTTTGCCTGAAGTTCTTTGATCTCTGTTTGTATTTGAGTCTCGTTCTTTTTCATGGCTTCTTGTTTTTCTTTTTCTCCTGGAGCCATGATAAGCAAATACACCACTACTATTAAGATGCTTATACCTAAAGATGTTAAAAATCTCTTATTCATATTATCTTATAATATCCCCACTATAGTGAACTTTTGCTTATATGGTCCAAATTGGTCGCTGTACTCTGTTGACTTAACACTTACATTCCTGAACACATTTTGTGCGACAAGAAGATCCATAAAATCAGCAAGGCTCTTGTTGTCTCTTGCTATGCCTTCCAAAGACACAGTGCCTTCTTTTTTTTCTATCGCTGTAAGAGCAAGTTTGTCTGATATGTTCTTTCCAATAGCAATCAAAAGATCGAGAGGAACAGATTTAACTAGATTAAGGGAGCGTAGAGCGTCGAGATTGTTCTTGAGCCTGTTCCTCTCTTCAATTAACTTACCAACATCAGCTTTATCGCCTGAGCCCGCTACTAGAATTTGATATTCTTGTTTTAGAACATTAAGTTTTTCTATCTGAGCTGGATTAACAACAGCCTTATCCATCTCAGAACTACTTTGCGTATGAAGAAAATATACTACTGCTATAGAAAATATAACTGGAAGTGCTATTATCAAGAGTTCCATATCGTGACTCTTTGCCCTGTAATTAGGAGCACTAGCTTCAGAAGAATAAGGTGCTTCTTTTGGCATAAGATTAAATCTTTTCATTAGTACCTTAACCCCCTTATAGCCAATCCCACAGACACACCAAAAAATGGTGCAATGTGAGAAAGGTATGACGTAGGAAATATCTTTTCATTAAAAGCAACGTTCCTCATCGGGTTAACTATCTCAACAGGAATACCTGTAACAGATTCTATTACCTTTGTTACCCCAACCAGCTTAACACCACCACCAACTACAGATATATCTCCAACAGGAAGTTCAGAGGCTGTAGCAAGATATAGATCAAGACTTTTTCTTACCTCAACAGCCAGTTTTTTTACTTCTGAGATCAATATTTTTTCTACTTCTGGAGGTAAAGTTCCGTCCTCCGAACTTACTTTTAATGCTTCACCTTCTTCAAATGTTATACCAAGTTGTTCCTGTATCTTTTGTGTAAAATATTCACCTGCATATTCTATCTCTTTAACAAAGACACATCTGTTCTTCTCTATTACATTAATAAGACTCCTAGATGCACCTATATCTATAAGTATGTTGGCTTCTTCCTTAGTTGAGCCATAGTTCTCTTTATACATATCATATAAAGCGAACGAACCTATATCTATACCTTCTGCCACCAAACCACTATCATAGAGAACTGCACTATATGAACTTACAAGATCTTTTTTTGCAGCAGCTATAACAAGGTCCATCTTACCTGATTTTTTGTAGTTAGGAGTTATAACGTCGTAATCAAGATTAACTTCATCTATATTAAAAGGAACATATTGTTCTGCTTCCCACTTAATATGATGTTCAAGTTCCTCTTTTGGCATAATAGGCACTTTTATTCTTTTAACGACAACACCAGAACCAAAAACCCCTGTAAATGCACTAGCCCCTTTAACCTTTGATGCATTAACAAGTTCTCTTAACACATTAGATATCCCACCAATATTATATATTTCACCGTCGACTATGCAGTCCTTAGGTACAGGTGCTATACCTATACTCTCTAAATGATAGCCACCCTTTACTCTGGATAAGCCAATAAGTTTTACAGAACTTGATCCTATATCAACACCAACTACTTTTTTTTGTGTGCCTGCAAAAAACATCCTATATTTCCTCCTCAAAGATGAGATGTTTTTGCTTTATCTCTATACCCAAAGCTTGAAGTATTTTTCTTTTTGTATCTATTCTGCAAGGGAAACCGAGTTCTATTCTTCCAAGAGTTATAGGTGATATTCCTGCTTTTCTAGAAAGCTCAGCCTTACTAATAAGATTATCTTCTCTAAATCTAGTTAACTTGGACTTTTTTATAAGACTGTTATCTGCCAAGAACCACCCCTCTTTTTAAATCCTCTTATTAAATATATAAATATGTAAAATAATTTAAGTCAAATATATTTTTTATTTTAAATTAATTTTTATTAGTTTAATTAAGTTTATTTAAGATTTTAAAATAATTATAAATAGCATTTTTATAGTTATTAGAGATATTTATAAGTAATTTTTATTATATATATTATATATTATATACATAATAAGATATAATTATATATAATAAGAATTATAACTATTTGAAATTAAAGAGTAACACTAAGACAAAGAGTTACTTATTTTTGCATATTCTTCTATCGTAAGCTCTTGTGGTCTCTTATCAAGGGAAATAGCAGTAAGAGTTTGAACCTTTGTTATCTCATCCTCTGTTAAAATAGATCTTAAGGATCTACGTAGCATCTTTCTTCTTTGATTAAATACCGTAGCTAATAACTTATCATAAAACTCCCT
The DNA here is from genome assembly GCA_022707945.1 of Bdellovibrionales bacterium. Taxonomy (GTDB): domain Bacteria; phylum Bdellovibrionota; class JAFGOL01; order JAFGOL01; family JAFGOL01; genus JAKLHL01. The sequence goes on along the minus strand of JAKIZQ010000013.1, from coordinate 10,409 downwards.
ATTACTAATGTTAACAGAAGGAACATTAAGTCTTTCTAGTTCAACGACTATAGAATCCACTTTTGGTGGTGGAGAAAAACTGCCAGGCTTAAGTATGAAAACTTTTTTAGCCTTATAATATTCTTGTACCAGCAAGGTTAATCTACCATATTCAGAACTATTTACTGGAGCAAGCAGCCTCTCCCCTACTTCTTTTTGGAACATCAAGACCATTTTTGGTATATATTGTCTATAGCGAATAAGGTTCTCTAAGATAACCGTAGAAACATTATAAGGAAGGTTGCTTACAACTATAAATTGGTCGTATTTATTCCTTGAAAGTTTTGAAATATCCACTGTACATGCGTCTTCATTAAACACTCTTGCCTTTGGATATTTAATATAAAGTTCGTCGTAAAAACGCTGGTCTTTCTCTATAAGAATAAGTTCCTTTGGCTTTCGTTCATATAAATGTGCAGTAAGAGCAGCTCCACCAGGACCTATTTCTATTACTAGCGAAGTATCGTCCATATGTAGTGAGTCGATTATCTTTGATACAGCACTAGCATCACAAAGAAAGTGTTGACCTAGTGATCTTTTTTTAAAAATCTTATTCATTTTCTAGTCGTAGAATATGCCGCAAGAGCCGCCATATCGTTAGTGAATTTGTTTGGGTATTTGCTTGCCGTTAACCTTGCCATATTTGCTATCATAGTACCGTTATCAGTGCAGTACGTTACAGGAACTGCCCACGATGTGAAACCATTTTTTTCAGCTTCTACTTTTAAAAGTTCCCTTAATCTATAATTAGCAGCAACACCACCACCAATAACTATGTCCTTAATAGGATGTTGTTTGGCAACTTTAATGAGTTTATCAACTATCGTACTACATATAGCCTCTTGTACACCAGCCATACCATCCACTATTTCTTTTTTTGATAGATCAAACTTACCGTCTAAAGAAGAAAGTGGTCTGAAATAATTTATAGCTGCTGTTTTTAATCCACTAAAACTAAAATCATCTTCTCTGTCTTTAACAACAGGTTTTGGGAACTTAACTTTTAAAGCATCCCCTGTTTTAGCGATATCGCTGAGTACCTTGCCACCAGGATATCCAAGACCAAGATATCTTGCAACTTTGTCAAAAACCTCACCAGCGGCATCATCTACTGTAGAAGACACTGGTATTATCTCTTCATGGGAATTAACAAGATATATAGTTGTATGCCCACCAGACACGACTAAACCCAAAAATGGAAAAGAGGGTTTCTTATTGTCATCCCTGTTTGATTTTATGAAGATAGACATAACATGTGCCTTTATATGATCTACGCCTATCAACGGGATATTATTTGCCATGCAAAACGCCTTAGAAAAAGATATTCCTACCAAAAGACAACCTAAAAGCCCTGGTCCACAACTAACACCAAGATGAGTAATATCAGATGCCTTTAAGCCTGCATTTGAGATAGCCTCCACCACAACAGGCTCTATCTTTAATGCATGATCCCTAGAAGCCAACTCTGGGACTATGCCACCATATTTTTTATGCATCTCTATTTGAGTGTATACGACATTAGATAGGACATTACCTTCGTCATCTACTATAGAACAAGCAGTTTCATCACAAGAGGTCTCTATACCTAATATTAATCGTCGTTGAGCAGACATGTTTATTTCTTAAGCCTTTTCTTTGCCTCTTTAGCCTCGTTAGATTTTGGAAATCTGGTGATAAGATCTTCAAAGAAAAGTTTTGCCTCATCAGCCCTGTCTAGTGCCAACAAAGATTCTCCCTGGACATAAATAGCAGAAGGAACGTTCTTTGAGTTAGGGTATTTATCTATAAATTCCTGTAAAGCTACAACACTTTTCCCGTATTCTTTATTATCGTTATACATAATCCCTATATAATACATTGCTCTTTCTTCATACCACTTAGAAGGAGAGTCTTTCATAGAGGAATAATACTTTTCAGCCTCTACATAATTCTTTTCATCATGAAATTTTCTAGCGGTTTTGTATCTTTTATCAATATCTATTGATGCAATATCTGCCTCGGCTACTGTTGCTACTGCTGTTTTTGTTTCTTGTTCTAAAGTTGGTTTAACTACTTCTTTGTTCACTTGTGTTTTTAATCTCTCTTCCAAAGAGGCTTCAAGTTGTTTTATGGTAAAGTTAAGTTTTTCTATCTCCCCCTTGAGTTTATCATTCTCAGTCCTTAGTTCCTCTATGGCCTGAGCATTGTTAGTAGAACTTAGTCTTAACTCATCTATGGATGTCCTTATTTCGTCGCTACCTGACCTTGTTTCTCCCATTGTTACACAAGAGGGAGAACATAATATCAAACAAGCTAACAAAGATAGAATAAAAACGGGGGAAGAGCCTAAGCTATTCCCCCTATAGAGTTCTCTTAATAACGACATTAGTTTACTTTTGAACTACTACGAAGTTCCCTCTCCTGTTCTTCGCCCATGCAGATTCTGTTTCTGCGCCATCAAGAGGTCTTTCTTCGCCATAGCTTATTGTGCTCATGTTGTCTTTCTTCACGCCAAGACCAGCAAGATAGTTCTTTACTGATATAGCTCTTCTTTCACCAAGTGCTATATTGTATTCAATAGTGCCTCTGCTGTCACAGTGACCTTCTATCTGAATCTTCACCTTTGGGTTAGCTTTTAGCCATTCAGCATTAGCCTTTAATATAGCTCTACCTGCTTCTGTAATATTTGCACTATCATAGTCAAAATTAACTGTCTTTAATGCACCAGCTTGGCCAGCATCACTGCCTCTTGCACCATAAACATCCTTAGCTGAAGTTGTTGCTCCAGTATTTGCATCTTTTTGTGAGCAAGCACCAAACACAAAAGCTGTTACGGCGGCAATCACTAATAATTTTTTCATTTTTTTATCCTCCAAAAAACTTTTTTATAATTAACTTTTATTAAGCGCAATATATAACAGTCTGTCATTATGTCAAGGAAGTATGGCTTCTTCTTTTGCCATTTTAAGATACATTTTGGCCTCTAAATTAGAGGGGTTATCCTTTATTACAGAATCCCATTCCTCTATAGCAGGGCCAATCTCTCCTTCAAGGAAAAGAAGATGGCCAAGTTTTACTCTAGCCTCATATATATCAGGGTTTTTAATTTTAGTGTTTTAAGGTTCTTTATTGCCTGTTTTCTGTGTCCCAGTCTAGAAAGACATTCTGCCATGTCGGCATAAACATGATACATCCTTGGAGACAATGATAGTGCTTTTTCAAATTCTCTAAAAGCATCTTCTGCCTTGTTGTATCTAAGATATAACTCTCCAAGACTTGCGTGTTGACTGGCGAACATATAATTAATATCTTCTGCTTCGTCTATAAGATCACTTTTTTCCACTCTTTCATTCTTCATTAATCCAACAGCCTTAGCATAAAGCTGAGCTCCTTGTTCATAGCGTCCAAGGTCATTATAAATAAGAGAAAGATTGATGGCTGTTTCTGTATCTAAAGAATTTAACTCTAATGCTCTGTTATAGTTCTTCACCGCTCTGGGAAAGTTGCCTTCCTTATGATACACAACGCCCAGCAACGCATAAACTCTGTAATCATCACCTATTTCTGTTATTAGAGGTTGAAGTAGTATTTTTGCCTGACGAAGATCATTAATAGAGATAAGTCTTTTTACCTCTTTAAAGATACTAGTAGGGTTTTCTATCGTCATTTATCAAGCTCCGCTTTTGTCTTATTTGCCCATGCTATGTGTTTTCCACTGGGATATCCCGCTTGATATAAATCTAAATAATATTTTGCATCATCTTTTCTATCTAATTTAATGAGACACTTTACAGCCTCTACATAAGCATCTTCCTCTGGCTCTAATCCACTATAATTATTTATAACACCAATGTATCTTCCTAAGGCTGACTCATACTGATCTTTTCTTAAGTAGAATTTTCCTATATACATTTCTTTTTCTGCAAGCTTGGTACGTATCTCTGTATACTTATTAAGTGCATCCTTAAAATATATAGAATTAGGGAAGAGCTCCATCAGTGATTTAAAATCCTGTAAAGCCTCTGGACCATAGCTAAGGTCCCTGTCCACTGCAGACGGCATGAGTTCATAATAGCTCATTCCACTTTGAAAAATAGCGTAATCCCTTCTTGAATCTGTGGGATGGAACTCAGAAAAAAGCTCATACTGCTTTTGTGCAGCTACATAATCAGCCTTAGCATAATAAGAATCAGCTATCCTTAATTCTGCATCAACAGCATATTTGCTATAAGGGAATTTATTCTTTACTAGGTTGAACTTTTCTATAGCCTGCTCAAAAGACGACTCCTTAAAATAGGCTTCTCCCCTAAGATAAAAAGTTTCAGCTTTATCTGCTCCCTGTATGTTCTCTATGTTAGAGCAAGAGCTCAAGAACATTAGGACCAGACCGGTGATCGTACCAGTGATAAAATAAGAACGCATTTAAAACACCTTTTTCTATTCAGTTACGAACGCTATCTCGTAATCAACATTTATATCATTAAGATGCTTTTTAATCAATTTAGAACAATGCTCTTCGAGCCAATTCTTGTAGAACTGGTTTTGGACAACGATCTTTATCTTCTTATTATCGCATGAGTGATATTCAATTGGTTTAACCCATACATTATATGTATGCACGTTAAGATGATTCTGTAGATAAGAGCTTATGCTGTCCCAAACTTCCTTTGGCTGTTTAAAACCGCTAGATTGAGGAACACTAGCACTACTAACATTACTAACATTGCTTGGCACAACAACTGTTGCAGCCCCACCATCTATGAACTGATTGTATCTTTGAATTACCTTATGGTCTATTATGTCTTCTAATTTGAATATAAGTCTTCTAAGCTCAAATATAGCCTGTGTCTTGTTGTCAGAACTCTCTACTTCCAACATCAAGGACTCTATCTTACCTATACATGATTCTATGTCTGTCGCAAAATCCTTGATAACCTCTGAATGCACAAACGACATTTTTCTTAAAAGAGCAGAATACCTTTCAACTATCTGGAAATAAGAGTTGCAATTCCTTAAAGCAGATGAAACCGTCACTTTCTTTCCCCCCTCGGTAATTAAGTGTGAGCAGATATAGTAAGCCTTAAGTATCTTGTCAACGCCCAAAAAATATTTTTTTTATTTTTTTTCAAAATTCAATAATTCTAATATAATAGTAGATAGATCATAAAAAATGATTTGGGCCCAAATAAGCGATTGACAAACTTGTTTTCTTGGCGGGTCCTAACAAAAGAGGTTAATTTGCCTAAAACAAGAATAATCGACGATAAAATCATAATAAATAAGGTCTGTGATCTTGTAATAAAGAACAACCTTGAGTTACCAAAAGATATAAAGGATACAATACAAAAAGCACACAAACAGAGCAGTTCTCGTCAAGAAAAAGCTTTATTGGATGTAATAAGCAAGAATGCGGACATAGCAAAAAAGCAAAAACTGGCTTTATGTCAAGACACGGGCATATCATGTTTTTTCGTCGAACTTGGCAAGAACATAAGGACAAAAAGCAACATTGATCTACTTATAAATAAAGGTGTAGAAAAAGCCTATAGAAGTAAATTATTAAGGCCCTCTATAATAGATGACCCACTAAATGGGAAAAACTCAAAATTCAATACTCCTGCATCTATAAGTATTGAACTTAAAAATTCCGACGGGATAAAGATATCTTATTTAGCAAAGGGTGGTGGAAGTGAAAATGCTACAGGGCTTTTTATGCTCGATCCAGCAGATGGTTTTGAAGGCATAAAAAAGGTCGTAATATCACTCATAAAAGAGAAAGCTATAAATGCCTGTCCTCCTATAATAGTTGGAATAGCCATAGGCGGTTCTGCAGATAAAGCGCTTCTATACTCAAAAAAAGCTTTATTAAGACAAATAGGTAACAGACACCCAAATAAATATTATGCAAAAAAAGAAGAAGAATTAAAAAAAGACATTAATAAACTTGGAATAGGCGTAATGGGTCTTAAAGGAGACGTAACAGCTCTAGATGTATTTATAGAGCCATTACCAAGACACATAGCAACACTCGCCGTTGGAGTAAGTATATTATGCCACTCAGCACGAAGAGGTTCTATTAAACTATGAAAACACCCATAAAGATAACCAGTAAAGACCATCACAAATTAAAAGACTTAAAAGCAGGTGAATGGATATCTTATAGCGGAACATTGGTAACAATGAGGGATTCTTCTCAAAGAAAGCTAATAGATGAATATAAAAAAAATGGAAAACTACCAATAGATATTAAAGACAAGATAATATTATATGCTGCCCCTACTATGTCTAAAAAAGTTGTTATAGGCCCTACAACTAGTAAAAGAATGGACGCTGGGCTTGAATTGCTTATATCTAATGGTGTAGTTGCAACAATCGGCAAAGGAAACAGGAGTAAGACTGCAATAGATATAATAAAGAAGAATAAAACACCGTATTTTATCCTCATGTCTGGGGTATCAGCCTATCTTTCAAAATATTTCATAAAAGGGAAAATAGTGGCATTCAAGGAACTTGGTCCCGAGGCGATATATGAATTCACCGCCTCGGGATTATTACTATTAACGGCCATAGATCAAAAAGGCCGCTCTATCTTCGATCAATAAAATCCGCCTCTTCTGTAAGGATCATCTTCGTCATCATCGTCGTCATCTTCTTCTATATAATCGTCTTCCTCTTCTTCTGATTCGTCCTCATCCTCTACGTCTTCTTCAGGGGTTTCTGCTGTATCACCAGCTTCATACTCATCTTCAGACCAACTTCTATCATCCTCTATAGTGTAGTCTTCTGAATACTCATCACCGTCCTTTTTTGCACCTATTTTTGTAACATCATCCATGCTGTCGTCGTCATCCATAAAATCTGCATCTACTATATCTTCATCTTCGTCTAATAAAAGAGGGCTTTCTTTCTTGAAAGGTCTTTCTTCTACAAAATCATCTATGGTATGAACATTTTCATCGTCTATAAAAGCGGCCGCTGCTGGAGCTACCTTTGTTGGAGAGATGCTCTTAGTTGTTTTTTTCTCTATTTTGTTCTCTAACTTCTTTCCAACTTTCTTCTCTATTTTTTTTACCGGTTTTTTAGCTATCTTTTTTTCTACTTTTTTTGGCTTAACCAGTTTTTTTACAGGCTTAGCTACCGGTTTCTTGGCCACTTTCTTTACTGATGTTTTTTTCTTTACGGTCTTCTTTACTGAAGATTTTTTAGCAACTTTTTTGGCAACTTTTTTTACGGCCTTCTTTTTAGCCGGTTTCTTTTTCGCCATTATCAAGTCCTCCTCTATATATTTTAAACTATCTTCCCTTTTATATCGTAACCTAAGTTTTCTGTGATAAGTACATTAACAAACCCATCTTCTTTCTTTAGGCTACCTGTCAACCTTACCAAACCATCTACACTAGGTGCTTGTGAAAAGATACGACCTATTTTACTTCTGTCCTCTTTACCACACAACAAAACCTTTAAGGTTTTACCCAAATAGGTTTCATTAAAAGAGCTTGTAATATCAAATTGTATAGTGTCAAGTTCATTTCTGCGTTCTGTTGCAATGTTATAAGCTACCTGTCCTTTCATATTATAAGAGGGGGTACCCTCTTGAGGGGAATATACGAATATTCCCAACCAATGAAAATAAGAGGCCTTAACAAGCTTTTTTAATTCGTTAAAATCACTAGCTTTTTCTCCGGGAAAACCAGTCATTACAGTACTTCTTATAAATATCCCCGAATTTTTGAGCTGGTCCAACTTTTTGTATATTGAACTGGCACTGCTAGCTCTTCCCATCCTTTTTAGGACATCATCACTTATGTGTTGGATAGGCATATCTATATATTTAACGATACAGTCTTCATTCTTTATAATGGATATAAGCTCACTATCCACCCCCCAAGGATTGCAATACATGAGCCTCACCCAATCTGGCCTTTCACTTGATTTTATAGAGCAAATACCTTTCAAAAGATCTTTTAGGTATTTTTTATTCGAGCTAAGATCTTGTGCTATAAGAATAGTTTCTTTAACCCCCACCCTCTTTAAAGCTTTTATCTCTTCTAAGACCTGTTCCTTCGGTCTATAAACAGCGGTGCCTCTTATCGACGGTATTACACAATACGTACATCTATTAGAACAACCCTCTGCCACCTTCACATATGAACTTGAAGTTTGAGTTTCTGGTATGTAAGCAGAATTCTTGAGTGTCTTTATGTATGAATTATCCGACTGTATAAAACCAGGGGCACATACGTCAATTAGTCTTTTTTTATTGTTAATGAATTCAATATATAGATCATAAGCTTTATCTACATTACCAGTACCAAGAATTACATCAGCCTCTGGAATATCTTTCATAATTTCTTCTGGATATCTTTGACTTAAACAACCCATTATCAAAAGGACTTTCTTTTTCTTAATGCTTGCACATTCAAGTATGACGGCAATACTCTCTTTTTTTGCATCGTCTATAAAACTACATGTATTAACTATTATTACATCAGATCTTCTTGGGTCCTTTTCATATGAAAAACCTTTTTTTATAAAACATGAAAGAGCCTGTTCTCCGTCCTTTTGGTTCTTAGGACAGCCAAGGTTCATAATTGATACTTTCATTTTATTCCTTGTTCTGTTTTATTACGGTCTTAAGTTATTTATGGTTCTTGGAAAAGGGATTGTCTCTCTTATGTGATGGACGCCACATATCCATCCAACAGTCCTTTCTACACCTATACCAAACCCTGAGTGAGGTACAGTGCCATAGCGTCTAAGATCAAGATACCATTTATAATCGTCCTGATTAAGGCCATGATGTTCTATACCTTCTAAAAGTTTATTTACATCATCTTCTCTTTGACCACCACCAACTATCTCTCCAAAACCCTCTGGGGCCAAAAGGTCACAGCCTCTTACAAAATTAGGGTCCTTACTTTCTTTAAAGTAGAAACCTTTTATTACCTTTGGAAAATCATACACAAAAACTGGCCTATCATAACGTTGAGAGATAGCTGTTTCGTGAGCAGCACCAAAGTCCTCTCCTCTTATAAAATCTGGACATTCTTTTTCAAGTATATCTGCCGCCTCGCTATAACTTATTCTTGGGAAAGGTGCTTTTACTCTCTCCAATGAACTTGTATCCCTCTCTAATACTATAAGGTCTTCTTTACATTCTTTTAGAACTGTTTGTACAACGTATGAAACAAAATTTTCTATAAGGTCCATATTCATATCAAGATCATAATAAGCCATTTCAGGCTCTAACATCCAAAACTCTGTAAGATGTCTTCTTGTCTTTGACTTTTCTGCTCTAAAGGTAGGGCCAAAAGTATATACCTTTCCATGCGCCATCGCTGTAGCTTCTGCATATAGTTGTCCGCTCTGAGAAAGATATGCCATTTCCCCAAAATATTCGCAGGCAAATAAAGTAGAAGTACCCTCGCAAGAACTTGCAGAAAGTATCGGACTTTCTAGCCCAAGAAAACCATTTGAATCAAGGTAATCACGCATAGCTTTTATTGTTCTGGCTCTTACTCTCATTATTGCATGTTGTTTTTTTGATCTAAGCCAAAGATGCCTGTTTTCCATCAAAAATGGTGTGCCATGTTCTTTTGGTGTTATCGGATAGTCTATGCTTTTCCCTACAATTTTAAACCCTTTAACAGCAAGTTCTACTCCACCAGGGGCCCTTTCACAGTCCTTTACTGTACCATGTATCTCTAAAGAAGCCTCTTGTGTGAGATCCTCTATGGAGTTGAACAGTTCTTCAGAAACCTCTGCCTTAACAACAACAGACTGAAGCAGTCCTGTGCCATCCCTAACTATTATAAATTTGATGTTCTTGCTTACTCTTAAATTATATACCCAGCCTTTAACGACGACATCCTGCCCTAAATATCCTTTCAGGTCTTTTATATAAACCCACTTCAATTCATTAACCTCCATCCATACTTTGTATTGTTCAAAAAACTAGAATCTTATGTTATACACAAATGACGTTTTAAATCAATTATGGAGGCTACCAAATTATGTGTCCAATACTTTTCCATATAGGACCTATCCCAATATACGGTTATGGCTTAATGCTGGCAACGGGATTCCTTTTAGCCATGTTCCTGGCTCAAAAGGATGCAAAAAGGTTTAATATACCAGAAGATAAATTATCATCCTTGTTCCCATGGATAATACTTGCTGGGGCCTTTGGCGCAAGGTTATTTCATGCAATAGTAGAAAGACCATCATATTTCTGGGAGCACCCCTTAGAAGTATTTTACTTTTGGGACGGAGGAGTAACCTTTTACGGCGGTTTAATAGGTGGTGTGCTAACCGTATGGATATTCGCTAGAAAAAACAAAATACCTTTCATACACGTAGCAGACTTCTTAATAGTTTATACCGCTTTAGGA
>JAKIZQ010000139.1 GCA_022707945.1 Bdellovibrionales bacterium | reverse complement strand
AGGTTATTAAAATTATAACCAGGGATAGCATATCCGCCAGAGTAAGCCTTTTTGAACATTTCTTTTGTGTTGGCCAGACCCAATTCCTTATAAGAGACTTTTTTCATTTTTTTAACTCCTCTATCTTTATTGGATTTATAAGTATGATTAATGTATCATCCATTAGTATTGTTTCAAGAGGTTATTGAATATGTCTAATGATAAATATATAGAACATGAGAAAACAGAAAAAATAGCATCAAAAAAAGCTATAGATAAGTTTAAAAAAGAAATGTTAAAAAGTGTTAATGCTCCACTTGGGCCCAATGAACTTATTCCAGTTCTTGATAATCTTAAGGGCGAGTTTAATACTCCAAGAATAATAAGGAGCGGGAACGTTTTTGGCGTTAGAGAGGTCTTTGTTGTAGGGACTGAATTCTTTAATCCGTACCCAGCGGTTGGGGCGGTACGGCACACAAGGGTGAGGATGCTAAAAACAATTGATGAGGCCATTAAAGAACTTAGAGCTCTGGGTTATGAAATATTTGCTCTACTTCCGCCATCTTATGAAGGGAGCTCGATATTTGACACTGGTTTTGGGCCAAAAACAGCATTTATCGCTGGGCATGAAAAGTTTGGACTATCTTTTGACCCCAGGGATTATAAGGATATTAAGCCCTTGCACATACCGCAGTTTGGAGTGGTAGAGAGTCTTAATGTGTCTGTTGCCATGTCCATAGCTCTTGCTGAATGGGTACGTCAAAATAATTTAAAAAAATAATAGTCTTTGATATAATAAGATTTTAACGCAACACAAATAATGGAGATCATTATGGTAAAAACTAAAGAAAAAGAAATGGAAAAGAAGGTTAAGTTAGATCTTAAGAAGATACAAAAAACACTGCTGAGAATGAAAGATGATTTTGAAAAAGAAACTGATTCTGCTGCTGAGCTGGTCAAAGAACATGAAGATAACACTTTTGCAGATGCAAATGACCTTGCAACACACGATACAGATATAAGCAACGAGATGAATGTTAAAAAACTAAAAGATTCCCAGTATGAAGATATCCTTGAAGCTCTTGAAAGAATAGAAACAGAAGAGTTTGGTGTTTGTGAAGAGTGTGGTGTTGATATAGGAGCAAAAAGACTTGAAGTATATCCAACCACAAAACTTTGCATAAGCTGTCAGGAAGAGTTCGAAAAAGCACAGAAAGCTAAGAGCATGGTTGCCAACTCGAATAAAACAGAACAATGATATTATATATACTGATAATAAACCTTATTTCACTCAATGCAGGGATTTTACCGCCGGGATTTTCCGTACGTCAATTTGGACATACGAGAGATAAAGTTAGTTCTATGAAAATAGAGCAAAAAGTTGCTCTGGGCGAGAATGATTTTTCTTTTAATGAATCGATATTTTTTTCTAAGCCTTCTAATATAAAAGTTGTTGTTGAAAGGTCTGGTGATGTAGTTACATTATTAAGAAGAGGATCTGATTGCGAAATATCTACTTCTGGCAAGAAGATAAATAGTCCTTGTTCAAGTATTAGGAGTAATTTCTATTATAATATACTCACTGGTTTGGCCAATCCTATAGATTATTACAGATCTCTTAATATAGATGTTAAAGAGGGTTTTGTTTCTATTAAAAAAACCGACGAAGGTGCATATGTGCCAGTAGAAGATACTTTGTTATTAAAAAGTAACAACACACCGATCTTTATTATAGGCGTTGATAAAAGTTCTTACAAGGCTGCCGTAGAGGATACAAAAAGTGGTGAAGATCTTTTAACTTCTGTGCTTGATAATATAAAGACTAAAACGCCACAGATATGGTTGGATAAGACCGATTTTTGCCCTCTTAGAATATATGGCAAGAAAAACAGCGGTGATAAGGTAGAGATACTTTTATCTTCTTATATTAAAGATGCATCAGAAGTACCTTTTCCTAGCAAGATAGCTCTTTTTGTTAATGATATGGAAAAAGTCTCCTATCTTGTAAAAGCTTTTGAGACTGGTTTAAAGTTGGGTGATGATGTTTTTCAAAAGCAGAGCCAACAACCCATTGATATAGCAAGCCTAACAGATAATAAGAAGAAACTCGTTGAATACTTGCTTGATTATAGATAAGACTAAATTATGCATTACATAGATGTAGCACCATCTAGACCACTTGGAAGATTACTTACTTATTCTTGTGATGAATTGCTAGATATAGGTACAAGGGTAGAGATACCAATAGGTAACAGTAAGTGTTATGGTTTTGTTGTCTCTAATGATGTTGTTGTTCAAGACGGTGTAAATCCAAAAAAGATAATTAGTGTTTGTAATGGAGGGCCATGTTTTTCCAAGGAATATCTTGAGTTCTATAAATGGGTCTCTGAGTATTATCATTATCCACTAGGCGAGACCTTGTCTCTAATAACCCCTTCATTTATACCAAAGAAAGATAAAAAAGATGAAACAAAGAGTACTTTTATATCAAGCAAAGAGCCGCTTGTTGATCTTACTAAAGAACAATTGGATGCAATAAGATCATTAAGGGAGCATGACAAGAACCTTTTACACGGCATTACTGGTAGCGGTAAAACAGAGGTGTATATAGAAATAGCTAAGGATACTATATCGAACGGAAAGGGCGTTCTTTTGATAGTTCCAGAGATAGCTCTTACGCCACAATTAATACAAAGGATAAGTTCTCACTTCGGCGGGAAGATATCTGTTCTTCATAGTGGGCTTAGTCCTAAAAAAAGATATCAAAACTGGAAAGATCTTTTAGAAGGAAAAAGTCTTTTATGTGTTGGAGCCAGATCTGCTATATT
>JAKIZQ010000138.1:2563-2818 GCA_022707945.1 Bdellovibrionales bacterium | reverse complement strand
CCGCACCTTGATAGCGGTAGATATCGTTGTCATTATCGAGGTAGTTTAGAATTAACTTTGATCTTTGTCTGGTCTCGAATGTCCTATCTTGGCCGTGCCATACCATATTACCGGCTCTGATATATTCTCCGCATTGTTTGTGGATCTCTGGCAAAATAGTTGATTTTAATTCTGGTATTGTCCTGCGGAAAAAGTTAATCGGGATGCCCGGATACTCTAATGCTAACGTGACGCCCTCTGCTACAATGGCGGCGG
>JAKIZQ010000138.1:0-2553 GCA_022707945.1 Bdellovibrionales bacterium | reverse complement strand
GGTCTTGCCACCTCCGGCTGCCCCGCCGTAAAGTTTCTCATCGGCAACTGTGGTATGAAAAACTGTCTGGCGTGGTGATGGTGAATAGTCTGGAACTCGTATTTTCATTATTTTGGTCTCGGTAGATCGTTAATAAATGTTACTTCTCCGGTATGCTTAGTGTCTATCTCAGATCTATCTACCCATTTATAATTATTCTTTAAATGAAATATCGTCACTGTTGGATTGAGCTTGCCTGTCATTCCACCGACCGCGGCTCTAGTCTCCAACATATCCTCAATTTTTTTTATAGCGTCCGAAATCCCACCATTATCTTTGAATTTGTCAAGCCATTCTGAGAACCTTTGTCTCGAATAGACTCTGTTATCAAACAGCTGTCCAATGTAAATAATCTCTGGATTGGCTTTTATCTCTTCGATCATTGCTGACAACTCGCTTGAAACAAACTCGGCCGTGTATTTAATTGGTTTTGTTACTCTTTTTGTCATCTTTCCTCTTTCCCTCTTTGGTTAAATATGGGCATGTTAATAATTCGTGTGATTCGTCTCCAAACTTCTGACAGACTTCCGGTCTGTCCTCGTAGATTGAGCAGATTCCTTTGTCTAGGAATATACATTTTAAGTCTTTGGTGTAGGCTACTATCATCTTGTTGTGGTCTTTGTCTTCTACAACCTCTAGGTTTTGCCACTTCTTTACCCCGGCTCGGTAAGCGTATTTGTTGAATGTTAATACTGGGAATGGCACTATACCGCAACAATCGTTATCGCATATTCCTTGTTCGCAAAGTTTCTTGCATTTATTGTTTATTGTTGGCATTTCTTCTCTTAATTATCTCTCTGACTTGTTTTATCGTTTTTTTCATATTGTCTGTAACTTTTTTTGTCTTTAGAATTGATGGGTGGGATATTTCCAGAACTTCCTCTGGAGTATAAGTTGTAACTTCTCTTGCCCAAACTCTACCTTTGGATATCTTTGTTATTTTTAATTCTGTTTTTTTGTCGCCTTGAAAAATAAGTATCTGGTCCTTTTTGAGTTTTTTAATTCCCTCCGGTGTGAATATATCTGTTATTTCTTCTACTTTGCGCATTTGGTGTCCTCATAAACTAATCTTATTACTTCCAGCTTTTCGAATTTGTTTATCACGTGGTCCTGGTCTATTAAATAGGCCTCTAGTTGATCTACAATGTGCCTTCTTGTGTTCCGGCGGTAAGTGGAGGGGAACTCACCGGTGACTGCGCATCACTTCGGTGGTGCTTTTTTCATGGTAGCGCCAAGGGGAATCGAACCCCTGTTACCGCCGTGAGAGGGCGGCGTCCTAGCCTCTAGACGATGGCGCCGAACACAGAACATTTTAACATGACAGGTATATTCGGCATCACCTCTAGGCAATCACCACAAATAATTTTGTTTAAGTATTCTTTCATATTTTAAGCTGCATACTATTGGGTTCTAGATTAAACTTGGTTGTAGGTTTTTTAGCCGTTCTTTAGCTATCTTGCAGTATTCAGGTTCTTTTTCGATTAAGATAAAGTTTCTTTTAAGGTTGTGGCACGCCACTCCAGTAGTTCCACTACCTGCACAATTATCTAATACTAAATCTCCTTCGTTGGTGTAGGTTTTAATTAGATATTCAAATAATGCTACTGGTTTTTGGGTGGGGTGGAGTCCTTTTTCTGATTTATTTCCTCCTTCTATTTCCAGAATAGAACAAGGGTTGTGTTCTCCATTGTTTATTGTTTTTACCCTTTTATATTTGGTGTTTGTGTGTTGACCCACACCTTTTGAATTTCTTACCATTGAGTATGGTTGTCCAATTCTCATTTGTTTGTTGTAATTCGGAGTGCCATTACAAAAAAGTATTATGTTTTCGTGTCTTTTTAGAGGATATTTATTTGCTAACAAAGTCCCTGTGTATAGGTTTACTTTATCCCATATCCACTCATACTTAAACCACTTTATATTACTCATCACCAAAGCACTTGTAAAAGGTTGTGAGGCAGTTAAAACAATCGCTCCGTTGTCTTTTATTATTCTTTTATATTGCTCCCATAAAGGTTCAAAAGGGATAATAGTATCCCATTTACAGGCAGTCGTTCCGTAAGGCAAATCACACAATATCATATCAATGCTTTTGTCTGGTAAATCAGGCATAATGTCGAGGCAGTCGCCACATATTATTTTATTAAGATATTCATTCATTCTTCTCTTCCCTCGGCTTATTCATTAGAATCCTTTCTAATAAAATCCGCTAAGATTATTCCCGCTACTTCATCGGCACTATATTTCTTCTGCAATACCAGATCTTCGCCCACCCACTTGGCAACACATATTGCGTCAAGTTTTCCATCGTCATACCAAAAATTTATCTTTAGACCTAAGTCAGATAGTTTTTCTCTTATATTCACTTCTTTCATTGTTTCTCCTTTTAACATACTTAGTAGAGTTAAAAATTAAATTAAAGTTTGCTGTAAATTCTTTAGTCTTTCTTCTGCTATCTTGCAGTATTCTTTTTCTTTTTCGATTAAGATAAAGTTTCTTTTAAGGTTGTGGCAC
>JAKIZQ010000137.1 GCA_022707945.1 Bdellovibrionales bacterium | reverse complement strand
CATTAAGCCCATTCAATAGCTCATAGGATCGTTTCCATTTGGACTCCTTAAAATATGTTATCGCCAAAGATAAATTAAGCAACTTTCTATCCAGACCAGAAGACCCAGCTAATTTTGAATTTATAACTTTGGTATTAAGATTCTGAACCAGTGGTTCCATCGGTTTTGGTTGTACTGGATACACTGTAGCCTGCACACATTGCAAAAGTAAATTAGAAGCTATAAAAAGAACGAACATCTTTTTCACCTTTCCTCTTTGAATACAATATCGACAGGGTTACCTATAAATCCATATTCTTCTCTTAGCTTTGCTACCAGATATCTTTTATAAGAAGAGTGAGTAAGTTTTGCATTTTTACCGTATATAATGAACCTTGGCACCCCTCCTTTTTCTTTAGATGCCTGCACTATGTATTTTAGTTTAACTTCTTTACCAGAAATAAGCGGCGGTGTTTTATAGTTTAAAGCACTTTTCAAGAACCTGTTAAGATCTGCTGTGCTTATATTCTTTTTCCTTTCTGCATATACTTTAGAGACTGTTTTGAATACTTTAGAAAAATCCTTATCAAAAAGAGCAGAAACATAAACCACTGGAGCATAATCAAGATATGGTATTTGTGAATACAATTCGTCTTTGGTGAATTCTTTTTTCATGAGATCCCTCTTGTTTATTACAACAACACAGGCAACCCCAGCCTCTGATATTATCTGAGATACTTTTTTATCCTGATGAGTAAAACCTTCTACTCCATCTATCATCAACAAACAAACATCAGAGAACTTTATCACTTCTTTTGATCTAAAAATTGAATAAACTTCTATCTTAGACGATGTTTTTGCGTGTCTCCTTATGCCAGCTGTATCCATTATTATAAAATCACCAAACTTGTTCTTTAATTCTATATCTATGACGTCCCTTGTAGTACCGAGGATATCACTTGTAACCGCTCTTTGTTCACCTATCATGGAATTTAGCATCGTAGATTTACCGGTATTAGGTCTTCCTGCTATTGCAAGTTTTATAGGAAGGTCAGTTTCATCGCTGATACTAGAAGGACGTACAATTTTTTGCTCTTCCATAATTTCCAACACTCTGTCTACAAGATTACCTATACCAAGCGCATGTGCAGAAGACATAGGTATCATATCTTTTATACCTATAGAGTGAAATTCATCATAATTCAGTTTGTCATGATCTATCTTATTTATTACAAGTACAACAGGTTTTTCAGACTTCCTTAATATGTTAGCTACGTCCTTGTCTGCAGGATTAAGACCTTCTTTCCCATCCACAACAAAAAGAACAGCATCTGCTTCATCTAAGGCCATGTGTATCTGTCTTACTATGTGCTTGCTTATTTCTTCTCCCTCAAATTCGTAACCACCTGTGTCTATGAGAACCACTTTTTTTCCATAGAAATCAGCTTCTACATATAGCCTGTCCCTTGTTACACCCGGAACATCATCTGTAACTGCTTTATTTTTTCCTGCCAACCGATTAAAGAGGCTGGATTTACCTGTATTTGGTCTTCCTACTATTGCAAGTTTCACTTGTAACCCAACTCCTTTAAGAATTCTTTATCTTTGGTCCAATCCTTTTTTACCTTAACAAAAAGTTCAAGATATACTTTGGAGTCAACAAGCTCCTCTATATCTTTTCTTGCGGCTGAACCTATCTTTTTTATCATAGATCCATTGCTGCCAACTATAATGCCTTTCTGTGTGTCTTTTTCGACGTAAATATCTGCGAATATTCTGTGTAAAGCTGACTTCTCTTCGTATTTTGTTATTTGAACCGCTGTTGAATAAGGTATTTCTTCTTTGGTGAACAAAAAGATCTTTTCTCTTATCAATTCTGCACACAAGAATCTCAAGTTCCTATCAGTAAGATCGTCCTCGGAGTAATACATAGGCCCTTCTGGTAGTGTTTCTTTTATTTTTAATAAAAGCTCTGCAACACCAACACTTTTAGGCACAGATACACCTAATATCTTGTCTTCATTAAATCCATATTGCTCACTTAGCCTTTTCTTTAGTTTCAAAAACTGCTCTGGACGCAAAAGATCCACTTTGGATACTACTGGTAATATCTTTTCACGATCTTTTTTTCTTAATATTTCTGTAATGAACTCATCATTAAGGACTAGTCTTTTACTTAAGGACTCCTTGGCATCAAAAAGATACACCACAAGGTCTGCTTTATTGGATGCAGATACAGCCTCGTTAACATAGAATTTATTTATTTCTTTCTGTATATTGTGATATCCGGGTGTATCTATAAATACTATCTGAGCATCTTTTGATGTAAATATGCCAAGTATGTTGTTCCTAGTAGTCTGGGGCTTATCAGAAACTGCAAGCAGTTTACTTTCCAACACTCTATTTATGAGTGTAGACTTTCCTGCATTAGGAAGCCCTGCAATACAAACAAACCCTGATTTAAACCCCATCTCAAAATACTACCACCCAAAACTGAGTTGTACTCCTATCCTTCTATCACCTTTAGTACCTACGCTGTTGCCCAATTCTTCTGCATAAGTGTAAAAGTCCACCTGCATTACAGGTATATCCAACGTTAGACCGAATGTAAGATAACCTTGATTAATACCTCCTCTAAGACCAAAGAAATCAAACAACCAAGCTTCTGTACCAAGATGTATCTTTTTAAATAAAGAACCACCTAATCCAATATTGTTGATGTCAAAAGCAACTAACCATTTAGTAAAACGCCATGCATTAGGTAACTCAAATTTACTACCTAAACTTAGGCTTCTTTTAAGTCTATAACTATCTGGTAAATCATATCCGCTATCCTCAAAACGTGTTGGGAATTTTGTAGCGCCAATGTTGTTAATGCTCATGGCTA
>JAKIZQ010000136.1:318-2931 GCA_022707945.1 Bdellovibrionales bacterium | reverse complement strand
AGAGGGGATAGATTCACTAGCTGGATATGCAGATATATTCTTAAAGAACGTAATGTATTCTGGTGTAGTGCCACAGCTTTCTGCTGTAATGGGTCCTTGTGCAGGAGGGGCTGTTTATTCTCCAGCGATGACAGATTTTATAGTCATGAGCAAGGGTTCTCATATGTTTGTTACTGGCCCAAAGGTAGTCAAGACCGTTACTAATGAGAATGTTGACGAAGAAACACTTGGTGGAGCAATGGTTCACGCATCAAAAAGTGGTAATGTGCATTTTGTTACAGACACAGAAGAAGAAACTTTATTACTACTTAGGAAGATAATTAGTTATGTCCCACAGAACAATATGAATGAACCACCGATCATCCAAAATAATGATCCAATAGATAGAGAACCAGAAGAATTAAATAATATAATACCAGATAGTCCAGTGCTACCATATGATATGTTGGACATCATACACAGCGTTGTTGATAAAGGGGAGTTTTTAGAAGTACAAAGATATTATGCTCCCAACATCATTTGTGGTTTTGCAAGAATGGGTGGCAGAAGTGTTGGCATAGTAGCTAATCAACCAAAGGTATTGGCTGGTGTTCTTGATATAAATTCTTCCAGAAAAGCGGCAAGGTTCGTTCGTTTTTGTGATAGTTTTAACATTCCATTGATCACGTTCGTAGATGTTCCAGGATTCTTACCAGGCACCATACAGGAATATGGTGGCATAATACAACATGGTGCAAAATTACTTTACGCATATGCAGAGGCAACAGTACCTAAAATTACAGTTATAACAAGAAAGGCCTATGGTGGAGCATACGACGTAATGAGTTCTAAACATCTTAGAGGAGACCTTAATCTTGCATGGCCAACTGCAGAAATAGCGGTTATGGGTGCAGAGGGAGCAGTAGAGATATTATATAGAAAAGAACTTTCTTCATCCAATGAAGAAGGTCTAAAACAAAAACTTGAAAAACAATATAGAGATGCTTTTGCTAGTCCGATATTGGCGGCAGAAAGAGGTTATATAGACGATATAATCCAACCTTCTATGACTAGATTCAAAATAATTAAGTCACTAGTTGCGTTAAGTACTAAGACAGATATAAATCCAGCAAAAAAACATGGCAATATTCCCCTATAGGAGCGATGAATGCTTTTTGATGGTGTTATAGTATCGGTAGTAAGTGTTCTAGTGGTATTCATTGGTATATCAATGATTCTTGCTCTTATAGTTCTAATGGGTAATATATCTATTAAAAGAACTCAAAAGAAATTGTCAAAGCAACTTAAACCGGTCACAAAACAAGAAGTAAAAATGCCTGCAGAAGTAAGTTCTGCAATAGCGATGGCCTTGTACCTGAATAAATTCTTGTCTGATGAGGAACACCACCTGATAACCATCCAAAAATCTACTATGCCTTTTTCTCCTTGGTTAACTAGGGGGAGGAACAGCGTTGTGGCTCAGAATAATTCGTTCTACGGGAGGAAAAAGTAATGAAAGAGTTTGAGTTCGTTATCCATGGGAACGAATATAAGGTAAAGATACTTTCTTTTGTAGAGGGTGAACCCGGTCAAGAACTCGGAAAAGTAATGGTGAATGGAGTTGAATACGACGTTGCAGTAAAAAGACCTGTTGCAAAAACTCCAGAAATAAAAAGAGTGCCAGTTGTTCACAGCGTTGTAGAAGGAGGCGTTCTAACCTCACAAGAAGGTGCTAGCAGTTTGTCACATGTAAAAGCGCCACTCCCGGGTGTTGTTGTTAAGCTAAATTGTTCTGTTGGTGATACTGTAAAGATGGGACAAACATTACTTATACTTGAAGCCATGAAGATGCAAAATGAGATACAAAGTCCAAAAGATGGAAAGATAAAAACAATAAATATAAAAGAGAACCAAAGTGTAATAGAGGGTGAAGACCTTATAGTTGTAGAATAAGGGCAAGGAGTTTTAAGTGGATTTTAGTTCTGGGCTTTTAAGATTTATTACAAGCAGTGGTTTTGCACATCTTGATTATAGGTTCATGATAATGATCCTTGTAGGGATAGTGTTGGTATATCTTGCAATAGCCAAAAAATTTGAACCGCTACTTTTGTTACCAATAGGCTTTGGTATTATCGTCGGTAATATCCCGTTCGCTAAAGGTATGGAGATTGGTATATATGAAGAGGGCTCTGTTCTTAATTATCTATATCAGGGTGTTATAAAGGGAATTTATCCGCCGATAATCTTCTTAGGAATAGGGGCAATGACAGATTTTAGTGCAATGCTCTCTAAACCAAGGCTTATCCTTTTGGGTGCTGCGGCACAGGTAGGTATCTTTCTTGCTTTTATAGGGGCTATAGTTCTAGGTTTCTCAATAAAGGAAGCGGGTGCCATAGGAATAATAGGTGGAGCAGATGGTCCTACTGCAATCTTTCTGACATCTAAACTTGCACCACATTTTATAGGTTCTATAGCTATAACTGCATATTCATATATGGCGTTAATACCAATAATACAGCCTCCTATAATGAGACTTTTAACGACTAAAAAAGAAAGAATGATAAAGATGCCTCCGCCAAGAGTAGTATCAAAGTTAGAAAAGATAATATTTCCGGTTATAATAACTATAGTGTG
>JAKIZQ010000136.1:0-268 GCA_022707945.1 Bdellovibrionales bacterium | reverse complement strand
CGGGATGCTCTGTTTTGGTAATATACTTAACGAATCTGGTGTTACAGAAAGACTCTCCAATACGGCAAGGACAGCCTTAATAGATTCTGTTACAATGATGCTCGGTTTTTGTGTTGGTGCAAGTACTCAGGCAGATGTATTTTTAACATTTAACTCACTGAAGATATTTATGTTGGGCGCCATAGCTTTTGCTACAGCAACTGCTGGTGGGGTTCTTTTTGCGAAATTAATGAATCTTTTTTTGAAAGAGAAAATAAATCCTTTAATA
>JAKIZQ010000135.1 GCA_022707945.1 Bdellovibrionales bacterium | reverse complement strand
AGGATATTGAAGAAATTTTTTGGTGCAGGGTGGGTACTAGTGGTGGACTTGTAGAGCCTGGTACTGTTGTTGTTACTACAGATGCTTTGTGTGCAGATCTTAAACCATACGGACTTTTTGTTTTAGGAAAAGAGCAAAAGTTTAATTCAAGTTTTCCTTTAACTACTGTGGAAGCGATAATGTCTGCTAATGCGAACAGTAAAATACCTTTGATTACAGGAAAGACCGTAGGGGCGGATTGTTTTTATATAGAACAGAACAGGGCTGATGGTGCAATTAGTTTTTGTAATGATAAGGAAAAAATTAAATGGCTTAAGAAGGCAGAAAAGTTTGGAGTTAAGAATATAGAAATGGAATCTCCAGTCGTTGCGGCCTTTTTGAACCATTGGGGCTTTTCAAACTTTGCAGTTATATGCTGTGTGCTTGTTAACAGACTTAAAGGCGACCAAATTAAATCTAGCAAAGAAGAATTGGATAGCTACAGCCTTAATGCAGAAACAGTGCTTTGGAATTATTTAAACAGCTTATTAAACTCAAAGAATTAATATTAATCCAGCTATCATGCTCAGGATAGAGGCAATAAAGTATTTGTTAGGAAGTTTTTTGTTTTTCCAATGCTCATAGATAGATGAAAATATAGGTGCTGTATTTGCCAGGGCGGCTATAACTGCAGGATTGTCGTAGTGTGAGATGGCATACAGATATAAATAAAAACCAATGAAGCCTGCAAAGAACACAGTACTAAAAACTGTTGTTTTTGTTTTTGTGCTCAGGCCTTTTATATCTACAGGGATTCCTCTAAAATAATTATAGATCAAAAGAAGTATTATGGCCGGAACCACTCTGTATAGATTGGCTGTCATTGGGTTCATTGTGGGAGCCATCATAAAAGCTTTCTTTATAAAAACTGCACCTAGGGCTTCTATGTTCAATCCAAAGATGGCAATAATAAAGATCAAGATAGAGCCTGAACCATAGCGTTTTTTTTCTAAAGCCAAAAAGAACAAACAAAGAAGTAGAAATATTAGTCCTAATAACTTTTCTATTGATAGTGTTTTATCCAAAATAAAATATGAGTAGATAGCTACCATAGACGGAACAAAGGCAGATAAGATAAGTATTCTTGATGGGCCACTTTTTGCCAGGGCGTGATGAGTAATAAGATCTGAAAGAAAATAAACCAATGATCCACTTAATACAAGCCACAATATTGCTTGTTTTGATACAAGTACTTGTCCAATTATTATTGATGATATCAAGAAGCATATAAAAACTATTATGCATCTGTAGAGATTAAATCTGCTTACACCCAGCTTGTTTATCATGCTCGCATAGCCATGAGAAAACAAGCCCCACATCATTGAGGATACCAGCGTTGCCAGATATGCAATGACCATGTTTGCCTACTTTTTTGTTAGTTTTGGACTAGGGCAAGTTTCTTTATTTGCACATAGTTTATTAACTAAATTCTCGTATGTTTCAAAAAGATGTCCACCGCCATATACAACGAATGTTGTCCCATTCTTTTGTGCCTCAATTATGTTTTTAACCAAACAATAGTTCTTTGTTTTACCAGACATACTATTCAAATATGCCAGTGAGTTTGCTGTCATGTTTTTTTCTGGTTCTGCATTAAATTTGTAATATGGTGATTCAAAAATATCTTTTGCACTGCTAGGAGCTGTGGTTCTTGTTTGTGTCGTGACAATGTATGGTAATGGTTTTGGTGTGGGAGAAGCATTTAATCTTTCGTTGAACCATGTATTAAATTCTTCTTCTGTAGAGTTAAGTATCTTATCACCATAAACATCGTTGTTCATAGAGGTTATATCTGTTGTACATTTATCAAATGATTCTTTCCATGTTTTATTTGGTGTCTCACCTTTTTTTTGTGCTAGACATTTAAATTTGAACAAAGGAGCGTAGTTTTTTTCTATTATTATGGTTTTGAAATCTTGATACAAAGGTTCTCCGCCCTTTAATTTTATTCCATTGTTTATTGCATACCATGCCGCTGTGCTACTTTCTTCTTGTGTTAACATCTCAGCTTCTTTTTTTGATAGCATGTCTAAATATCCGCAATGCAGATCTTCATCGCTTTTTTCTATTATAATAGTAGCTGGCTTTTTTTCTTTTAGCTCGGCAATAAGATTATTATTGGTTGTTGTTTTTTCACTTTCTTGAAGTCCACTCATGTGAGCACTACCCCTAAAGAACACTTTGTTGTTTTTTTCATATGTAACAGTGTAGCTGTT
The DNA here is from genome assembly GCA_022707945.1 of Bdellovibrionales bacterium. GTDB lineage: Bacteria > Bdellovibrionota > JAFGOL01 > JAFGOL01 > JAFGOL01 > JAKLHL01. Next base: position 704 of record JAKIZQ010000135.1, on the reverse strand, counting down.
GTTAGAATATAACGAGGAAACTTCATTATAAACGTTTTCTACTTCATACCATAATTTGTTCTTATTCATGTCTTCGGAATCAATTTTTGGGTTACACCATTTTGTTTTGTCCATTTGATCTATTTTGTTTGTTATAAAAATTTCTGTATTTTTTATTTTATCTGTACACTTTTTATCTGTGTCAGCTAGATATAGTTTTTGTATATTAGACTTTATATCTACAGTTTTGCCTTCTCTTTTGCTATTTACTATTTGTGAGCATGCATTAACTAGATCATTTATCGTGCATTCTGCGTATACACTGCAAGAACTTACTAAAAAAATTAAAGCTAGGAAAAGTCGCATAAACACCTCCTTTCTATAACGTGTTTTTTTATGCTATTCCTCAAATCTATTAAGGTCAAATCATAAGCATTGTTTTGTATTAAAATAGGGGTATTATAGTTAAATATATAAGGAGGGCCGTTAAATGAAAAAGTTTTTATTAGTTCTTTCTGCATTGGCAATTGTTTCTTGTGGTGGTGGAGATGACGAAGAAAATTTACCAGATTTAAGCAATGATTCAACTTTGTCTTTGGCAATAGTTAAGGGTAAATATATAGAGTTAAAGGAACCAGCTACATCTCTTGATGGCGTTCCGGACGACCCCAGCCTTTTTGCTACCAGACAATTAACTGTTGTGACCTGCCCCTATAATTGCTACC
>JAKIZQ010000134.1 GCA_022707945.1 Bdellovibrionales bacterium | reverse complement strand
GTTTTCATATCTGTACATTGAGCGCCATTATTAGAATGAATAGCTGTTATAGATTCACAGGCTGAATCAAAAAGCATAGTGTTTAGTTCTTGTTCGTCTTTAAGATACCAATGTTTGTTGCCTTTCTTTATTCTGAAAAGAGGTGGCTGAGCTATATACAAACATCCATTATCTATAAGTTGTCTCATCTGCCTAAAAAAGAAAGTTAATAACAGCGTTCTTATGTGTGAGCCGTCAACGTCTGCGTCGGTCATTATAACTATTTTATGATATCTTAATCTTGATACATCAAAATCATCTTCCCCCACACCAGATCCTATTGCTGTTATAAGATATTTAATTTCTTCTGAACCAAGCATCTTGTCAAAACGAGCCTTCTCGACGTTAAGTATCTTTCCTTTTATAGGTAATACGGCCTGTACCCTTCTGTCCCTTCCTTGTTTTGCAGAGCCACCAGCAGAATCTCCTTCGACTATGAATAATTCACATTCTTTTGGATCTGATGATTGGCAATCTGCCATCTTACCCGGAAGACCAGACATATCTAGCGGGCTCTTTCTTCTTGTAAGTTCTTTTGCTTTTCTAGCCGCTATTCTTGCCCTTGCACCATCTACAGCCTTAGAACATATGAGCTTAGCAATGCTTGGGTTTTCTTCAAAGAACTGCAATAAATATTCATTAACTATTGTTTCTACTATTCCTTTTACTTCTGAATTTCCAAGCTTGGTTTTTGTTTGGCCTTCAAATTGTGGCTGAGGAACTTTAACGCTTACTACAGCAGCAATACCTTCTCTAATATCTTCACCGAGCAGACTCTCTTTTAGACCAGTTAACATATTGCTCTTCACAGCATAAAGATTAACGGTTCTAGTTAGCGCTGCTTTTAATCCAGAAAGATGCGTTCCGCCTTCTATTGTGTTTATGTTGTTACAAAAAGAAAAAATATTTTCTTGATAAGAGTCGTTCCACTGCATTGAAACTTCCACTATTATAGGGCCCTTTTCGGCAGTTAAATATATTGGTGGCTGATGTATAGATTTCTTGTTTTGATTTATATACTCTACAAAACTTACTATACCGCCTTCGTATTTAAAAATAACATCCTTGTCTGTTCTCTCGTCTAGAAGATTTATGCTCAAACCTCTATTGAGGAATGCCAGCTCTCTAAGCCTTTTAGATATTATGTCAAAAGAATATTCCAGCACTTCGAATATCTGTGGGTCTGGCTTAAAAGTTATTTTTGTTCCTCTAGAAGAGGTCGTCCCGGTTTCTGCAAGTGGAGCCTCTGGAGCGCCCCTTCTATATGTTTGCGAATATACCTTGGAGTCTCTGCTTATTTCTACCCTCAGGACCTCTGACAAAGCATTAACGCAACTCATACCTACACCGTGTAAACCACCAGAGACCTTATATGCTCCTTCCTCAAACTTTCCTCCAGCATGTAAATTTGTCATTACCGTTTCTAGTGTGGAAACTTTTGTTTCAGTATGAATCTCTACTGGAATACCCCTACCATTATCCTTCACAGTTAGAGAACCATCTTTGTTTAATGTTACCCAGATATGATCACAAAATCCTGCAATTGCCTCATCTACAGAGTTATCTAAAATCTCTGTAAAAATATGGTGAAGACCATGTATGTCAGTAGAACCGATGTACATAGCAGGTCTCTTTCTAACTGCTTCTAATCCTTTTAATACTTGAATATTTGATGCTCCGTAATTTTCAGTTTTTGCCATATTAATCTAACGACTTTTTCAGTAAGTTAATTCATTTTGAAGTTCTAAATCTCTACTTCATTATACCATTTTTTAGCCTAAAAAGCTAAGATTTTAACTGTATTACCATTGCCTCTAAAGTCAATCTACGATTACAATTTGCAGCTATCTTCTCTCTGCTTTTTTGTATTACTTTAAGGTCCTCTAGAATTTTTTTAGAACCATCTATATTACCATTTTTTATACTTATTTCAAATTTTGTTTTTGTTACTGCTTCTAGTTCATTTATGAATTCTAGTGAGGAGTCTCTATCCTCAGAAGCTTTCTCAACTATTTCAAATTGTGAAATTAAGTCCAGGTCAAAAAAGTCATCTAGACGATCTTCTTCCCCTTCCTGTTCAGTATGTATATATATGATTCTTGATCTTGAACGAATGGTAGGTAGTAAGTTTTTTTCATTGTTTACTGTAAGAATATATATTGTTTCTTTAGTACTTTCTTCTAATGTTTTGAGTAAAGAGTTTTGAGCCTCATGTGTTAACTTCTGAGCATCATGAATTATTCCAAGCTGAGCACTTTCTTGGAATGGTTTGTAGATTAAATTCTTTTGGAAATCTTTTACATCCTCTATTCCAATACTTAGTTTGTCTGTAATTTCTAAATTATGTATATCAGGGTGGGAATATATCATGTCTAATGTAATATCTTCTTTAAGAATTTTTACTAGAAAATGTCGTAGTGCTGTCTTTTCTTCATCTTCTGTTTTGCGAACTAGGATATATGTCATATCTTTATTTTATCATATTTATACATTGACTAATTTCATTGAGTATCATAAACTGGTATAGGAATTAAATAATGAACTGTCCAGATGGCTGCCCAAACATCTATTCTAAAATATTTACAGCAGAATAATCTTATCGATGAGGAAGGTGTTAGAAAAATCCTTTTGGAGCGGTCTCGTAGTAACAAAAGTGAAGAGACATTAATTAGGGAGTTTAATCTTGCTAGTGATGTTGATATTGCAAAAGCAAAATCAGCAATTTTTGGTATTCCTTTTATTGATTTATCTACTATTTCAGTTCCCGAGAGTGTTATTGCAGAAATACCAATTGATAACTTGGCAAAGTATAGGGCTGTTCCTTTTGAAAGAACGGATACCCTAGTTAAGATTGCAATGGAAGATCCTTTTGATATTCAAGCGACACAAGCCCTTCAAAGTAGGTATCCAGGCAATGTGCGTAT
>JAKIZQ010000133.1:277-3006 GCA_022707945.1 Bdellovibrionales bacterium | reverse complement strand
ATATATAAGCGATGGTCTAAGACAAACATGTGAAACAGTATCTGATAAAGTAAAACTACTATACGATGACGAAACTCTTTTCTGGCAAAGTCAAGATAACTATACGTGCAAGGCCGCCTACGCAGAATCTTCTGATAGGTTCAAGGCCTATGCTTGGGACCAAGAGAACAACAAATATGCCGTAATGTACGATCATCAAGATGACGACGATGAAGCTCTTACATATGGCTCAAAAGCCACATCCTCTTTTGACCTAACCGTTAAGCTTTTTGGAAAAGGTAGCGGAAGCTATAGAAAGTTCACCGGAAATGCTACAGACCAAACTTTCACCATGCAAGACCTTAATGCTTCTGGTTACAAACTTGCATTAGCTGGATATGCACAAGGAGTAGGAAATCATTTTCTTGCTAAGAGTGACAACGGTACTGAAGAAAAATATTATTGTTTCACGATCGATTCTCAAGAAGAATATACTGCTAGCTCCGGAGCAACTATTACTGTAATAACTGGATTAAGTGTTGGTGCAGAAGGTGATACAACAGAATGTGCAGACCTAGTTTCATAGGTAGATTCTTTGATAGATGCTCTAGACGACATAACGGTTCCAGCAGAACATTTTGAACACGAATTTAAGGCTCTATAATAAACTTATTATACACACAAAGGCCTGAGTACGACTAAAACCGCACTCAGGCCTTTCTTTATCAAATCATCTATCCACACTGGTGTTGTGAATCTGGCCTATTGTGGTATACAAGCTTCCGAGATAATTATGATAGCAATATATAACCTTACAAAATCTTATGGTGGACAGCTTTTGTTCGACCAAGCAGAGCTTAAGATAAATAGAGGAGAACGCGTTGGCTTAGTTGGTCGTAACGGTCACGGAAAATCTACTCTATTAAAAATGATAATGGGTATAGAGCACCAAGATTCTGGGACTATTTCTATACCAAAGGGATACAAAATTGGATTCCTTGAACAAAAAATATCTTTTACAAAACCAACCGTTATTGAAGAAACTTTGCTGGCAATAAAAGAAGATATAGAGGTAGATAACACCTGGAGAGCAGAAAAAATATTGTCTGGTTTGGGTTTCACACAGGAACAAATGGAATTTGATCCATATAAATTGTCTGGTGGTTATCAAATAAGACTTAATCTTGCAAAGCTCCTTCTTGCGGCACCAAATTTATTATTGCTCGACGAGCCAAACAACTACTTGGATGTTGTTTCCATAAGGTGGCTAGCCAACTTTTTGAATTCCTGGAACGGAGAAATAATTTTGGTAACTCACGACAGGTCTTTTATGGACAATGTAGTTACTCACATCGTCGGAATTAATAGAAGAAAAATGCATAAAATATCAGGGCAAACTCACAAATATTATTCTCATATTGAAGAAATGGACGAGCTACACGAAAAAAGTAGAATAAAAGACGAGAAAAAAATAAAAGCGATGGAAGAGTTCATTTTCAAATTCAGAGCAAAAGCAAGACAAGCAAACATGGTGCAATCTAGGATAAAAACCATAGAGAAAATGAAACCGGCAGAAAAGCTTTCAAAAGATAAAGTCGTAGAGTTTTCTTTCACTGAAGCTCCTTTTACAGGCAAGTTCGTTATAAATATAAAAGATCTTAACTTTGGCTACAACGATCAGACTCTTATAGATCAACTCAGTATATGCATAGGTTACGGAGATAAAGTTTGCGTAATAGGTAAAAACGGAAAAGGAAAGACCACATTATTAAAGCTAATAGAAAAAGTAATGGAACCAAAAACAGGGGAAGTTAATCTACACCAAAACGCAAGAATAGGCTTTTTCGAACAAACTAATGTTAGCACTCTCAATCCTGAAGCAACAGTACTTGATGAAGTCTACCTAGCCAACCCACAGAATAGCATGCAAAAGGTAAGGGATATTTGTGGTTCGATGGTTTTTGAAGGAGACGATGCTTTAAAAAAGACAGCTGTGCTTTCTGGTGGTGAAAAGTGCAGAGTTTTACTAGGTAAGATAATTGCATCCTCTTGCAATACTCTCTTGCTTGACGAGCCAAGCAACCACTTAGATATGGATTCCAGTAACAGCCTCTTGTGCGCACTACAAAGTTTTGATGGAACTGTTGTAATGGTTACTCACAATGAGTTGTTCCTTAAAAATCTTGCAGAAAAACTCATCGTGTTCATAGAAGACAAAGTAATGGTCTTTGATGGAACTTATGATTCGTTCTTGGAAAGAATAGGCTGGGAAGAAAAGAGATCATCAAAGAAAAAAGTAAATCAAGAAACAGACAACAAAAATGACGATAAAAGAAAACGTTCTGAATTGATACTGGAAAGAAGCAATGTACTAAGGCCAATTGAAGCTTTGATAAAAAAAACTGAGTCAGAAATACAGGCTAAAGAAAAAAGCCTTAACTACTTTAATGAACTTATCATCCAAGCCTCTGCTAAGGGTGATTCTGCAAAGATACAGGAATTCTCGACTAAGATATCAAAACTTAAAGTAGAAATAGACGCACTATATAAAGCGCTCGAGCCAATCCACGATGAATACACTAATAAAAACGCCTACTATGAAAAATTACTAGCGAACCAATAAAGAGCTACAATACATCATGGAGCTTTGGAAACTACCAAAAGAAGACTAACGATTCGTCTTGTGTTCGAGTTTCTTAATCTGATTGTTTTCTGTTAATAGCTTCATTTGATGTATTGCAATTTTATTA
>JAKIZQ010000133.1:0-240 GCA_022707945.1 Bdellovibrionales bacterium | reverse complement strand
TTTCCATCTAAATTTGGATTATCTTCTCGCCAGTCCTTTGCAGTCATTCCAAATAATGCCATGTTTAAGACATCGGCTTCTAAGGCGTAAATATTATTTGCTTGCTGTTTAGTTATTTGAGCAGGAATTAGATTTTGTTTAATAGCGTCTGTATGAATACGATAGTTTATTTTAGTAAGATTTCTTTTTATATCCCAGCCTAACTGTTTTAGCTCTTCATTTTTAAGCCTTTGGAATTCA
>JAKIZQ010000132.1 GCA_022707945.1 Bdellovibrionales bacterium | reverse complement strand
AACCCGCGCCCCCATAACTATCGCTCCCAGTTCACTTTTCGCCAGTTTTATGATAGTTTTGTAAAAAGTGTTGCCAGATTCAATATTGGGGAAAAGGATACAATCTGCATCTCCACAGACAGGACTATCCACACCTTTAATTAGGGCACTTTCTCTATCCAAAATCATATCCAAACCCAAAGGCCCTTCAACAATGGCACCCTTAATCTGACCGCGTTGTGCCATTTTAGCAATAATTGCTGCATCCGCGGAAGAAGTTATTTTGGGAAGAGTTTGTTCACTGGCAGAAAGAAGCCCTACCTTAGGATTTTTAATACCCAAAATATTCGCAGTTTTAATCAGATAATTTGTAATAGCAATTTTCTGATTCAAATCCGGTAGAGGAATAATTGCTACATCGCCAACTATCAGTAATTTATGATAATGCTTTGATTCGGTAACTGTTACATGGGAAAGAATCGCTCCAGGATCCATAAGTCCACATTCTTTATTTAAGATTGCTTTCATATAACGGTCGGTGGAAATAAGCCCTTTCATTAAAAAATCGCCCTTACCCTGATTAATCATCTCTACAGCTAATGCAGCAGATTTAGTATCTCCAGGGCAATGAACAATATTAAATCTTGAACAATTAAGATTATGTTCCTTACAAACCGATAGAATCATCTTTTCGTCACCAACTAAAGTTGCTTCAATTAGCTCTTTTTCAACAGCCATGTATGCTGCTAAAATAGTATGTGAATCAACTCCCCAGGCAGCTACCAGACGTTTTTTAGGCCTGGTAGCCAAAACATCGAACATTTGGTCAAGTTTGCTAATCTGCATTTTTTTTGTCCTTTAGATCTTTATTTTTATTAAACTGCTCGTTTCATTGTAAACTAAAGCCATATCGGTAAAATTATATAGCTTCAACTCTAAAAGCGGAATATCATCTTCCATTAAATATCGGCTCTGTAAAAGAAAATCCGCTCCGCTTTGCTCTTTTATGTATAATAAGGAATCTTGGTGTGAAGATAATATAAAGGAAGAATCACATACAACCAAATTGACTGCGTAACTTTTCAATAACTCATCCTTTACTAATTCTAAAATAGAAGATTCCTGTTCAGCATAATCAGGTTCAATCTTTGAAGGAATAAGCAAGATAAGAGGTCTCCGCTCCTGCTGAAATTGGCTAAACCAATTTCCTTCTAGAAAAGCTTGCACAATTTCACTTACAGAAGAATCATACACTTGATCTTCCATAATCTCTGTAACAGATATGGATTCTGAAAGATCCATTGTCTTTCCTGCTTCTATATCTGGAATAATACATTCACCAACAGCATCCGGACTGGTATTAACTTTATATGTATCTTCATTGCCCTCATTTTTCTGTAAAAAAGCACAGGCAAAACAAAACAAAGCCATTGAACAGATAATTAATCTCTGGATATAATGCATCTTCATCCTTATATTACAACTGTATGAACCATTGTAAGTTAACTTACATCGTAATAATGATATCATATTTGAGCATTATGTAAATAATTCATAATTCTGTCAAGATTTTGTTTCACGCAGGTGTTTTCACTTTCCATATTTTTCAGAGGATTAGCAAATTTCCCATAACATTTTTTACCAGGGCTATATTGATTAATCTGAGCTGTCTCTGAAGGGCAGATGATCAATTTGGGTTTAGATAATTTTTACTTGACTATAACCCCATATCCAATTATCATATCTTTGCTTAGTAAATAATCTATTATTCATAAGTATAGCTTAATTCTACAGGGAGGAATTATGAAGAAGACCTTATTTATAATACTGTTAACCCTTTCTGCTATAGGAGGGTTGTTTGCGCAGGTAAACATTCAGTTAGGACAAACAATTTCACAGAATTTTGATGTTTTAGGAACTTCAGCTACTGCAACTATGCCTACCGGCTGGAAAGTTGATAAAAATACCACAGTTAGAACTCTGGGAACTTATTCTACCGCTTTAACAGCTACGGAAAGAATTGGTGGTGATGGTATGACTTCTTCTGCCGGAAACGGAATTTATAACTATGGTGCAGGAGCAGCAAATACTGCTACGGATAGGGCTGTTGGTTTTTTATCTTCCAGTTCTGCTACCAAAAGCGGAAATTTATATATTCAGCTTACCAATAATGGCAGTTCAGTAATCAACTCTTTTTCTATAAGTTATAATGTGGAAAAATACCGTATGGGAACTAATTCAGCCGGTTTTTCTTATCAAATGTATTATTCCGCTGATGGAACAACCTGGACTACTGCAGGAAGTTCATTTTTAACTTCTTTCCCGGCTGATGCTTCAACTAGTGGTTATGATTCTGCCCCGGGAGATACAGTTCCTGTAACCAACGCTATCTTATCATATTCCTTACCAGCAGGAAGCTCTTTATATCTTGCCTGGAATTACTCTGTTACTATAGAAACATATACTTCCTTTGCTCAGGGCTTAGGCATTGATGATGTAAGCATTACAGCCGGAGGAACAGCTGCCCCAACAATTATAGTTAGTGGAAGTTTATCTCCTTTTTCTACCTTTACGGGTACACCTTCAGCAGCTCAAACCTACACTATAAGCGGTCAAAATTTAACCGGAAATATCACTGTTGCTGCTCCTACAGGTTTTGCCCTTTCTACCGATAACACGACTTTTTCTACCACTCTTTCCTTGGCAAGTGATTTTAGTGGTACTATTTATGTCCGTTTAACGGGTGTTTCAGCAGGAACTTTCTCAGGCAATATTGTTCATTCCAGTCCTGGAGCGACTAATGTAAATTTAGCTGTGGAAGGAACTGTTACTAATCCTAATCCAACAATTAATATTACGGCCAACTTAAGCACCTTCAGTACTCAATTGGGAACTCCTTCTGCTTCACAAAGTTATACAGTTACGGGACTATTTTTAACTTCAGCTATTAGTATAACTGCTCCCACAGGTTTTACCCTTTCTACCGATAACACGACTTTTTCTACCACTCTTTCCTTGGCAAATGATTTTAGTGGTACTATTTATGTCCGTTTAACGGGTGTTTCAGCAGGAACTTTC
>JAKIZQ010000131.1 GCA_022707945.1 Bdellovibrionales bacterium | reverse complement strand
ACCAGTATTCTTTTCAATAATGAAAGAAAGCAAACGCCTTCAAAGGAGAGCTAGAACAAAGTGAGCGCATATTTAGCGGTCTTTATATCTTCGTTGCTGTGGGCAATATCTACTCAGATATATGCAAAAATGGTCCAAAAACTAACGGTGTATAGATTTAATTTCTATAAGAGCATTATTGCTTTTGTGTGTTTCTTTATTGTTTGTATATTTACCGGTAATTTTTATTTTCCAAAAGAAGCTATGCCGTATTTATTGCTTAGTGGTTTTTTAGGCTTTACTCTTGCCGATCTTTTTATTTTCTATTCTTTTTCAAAGAATGGTCCTGCTCGTACGATGATATTCTCTTCTTTTTCACCCTCTATAATAGCAATTTACTCATATTTTATATTAGGTAAAACACTTCCTGCACAAAAGGTGGTTGGGCTTTTCTTTTTATTACTGTGTTTACTTTTTATTGCTTTAGAGAGAAGGAACAGGGGGAATGTTTCTCTGAGGGTTGCCTTGCTTGCCATTATTGGTATAAACATAGAGGCTCTGGGTGTGGTTTTTACAAAAAAATCTTTTATGGTAATGCCAGACCTTAGCCCCTTTACGGCGAATCTTTATAGAGTAGCTGTTGCGGTAATAATTCTTGGTATTGTGAACAGTATAAAAGGCGTTAAGTTCGGTGTTCGTGATCTTGATCTTGGTACCAAGGGTAGGGTACTTAGTTCAACGTTCTTGGGGACGTTCTTGGCTCTTTATTTTTATCTTTATGCAATATCACACTACAGTCATCCATCCATAATAGCGGGTATTGGAAGTCTTGCTCCCATTTACGCTTCAATATATGAACACTGGAGAGACAAAAAACGTCCTAACAGATATTTTATGGGCGCTATAGTAAGTATGATATGTGGTGTTCTGTTCCTTATATTTGGTTAAATAATTCTTTAATTTAGTAACAAATCAATTCTTTTGAGTTGAATTCAAGTTCTGGATTATATGTTCCAAATGGATCCAGTTTTATAAAATCTCTAACATCCTTTCCATAGAGGCTGCAACCAACTAGTTCGCCACTATCTATTTTTGTATATTCAAGAAGTACTATTATGAACTCAAGGTTCTTTTTTGTAAAACCCATGCTCAACTGATATGCAAGCAGGGTGTTATATGATTCTTTAGAGCTTAATCTTTCTGGTTGTATAGCAAAGTTAATACTTGTTTTAACACCGTTTTTGTCTGACTTTTTTATTAGCCCCTGATGATCACCAAAAGTTTCGTCTTTCCATGTGTTTATTTCTTCAATTTTAGAGGCTAGTAGTTCTGTTTTTCTGGTTTTAGTATTATGAACTATCTCGTATATGTAACCCCAATCACATCTGTTCTCTTTTACTGCCTGACGAAAATCTTTTATACCGTCAGCATAAAGAGTAAAACACCCAAGATTTTCTGGTGAACAGGTACATGTGTAGGCGTTAATTCCAATCAACATGGTTGTAACTAATAAAAGAAAAAGTCTCATTTCTTGTCCCTCCGTAGAACTCGTTGAAATGTTTATATTAATTAGCCTTACCTAAGTCAAGGAGAATTTGAGAATAAATATCTTGATAAAATAAGTTATTTTTATTGTAATGATGTTTGCGTCTATAATGTTTTTGTATGTGTTATTACAATAGCAATTGCATAATCGCCGTCGTGGCTTATAGATACGCTTATGTCTAGCTTATTTAGTTTGGAATCTTTAAGTTCTACTTTTGGAATTTTGCCTTTTATTTTTATGCTTTTTAGGTCTACAAGTTTTTTTATAGGCTGAACGGCCTTTATTACAGCCTCTTTAGCCGCAAAACGTCCAGCAAGACCAGGGTAGGGGTCTTTTCTGTTAATTATGTGAGCTATTTCCTCTTTAGAAAAAATTCTTTTTATGAATTTATTATTAAGGCTGGGAGCACCATGTTTTTCAACAAGTTTTTTTATCCTTGGTATATAAACTATATCTATACCGCAATGCTGTTTCATATTTTCCCTTTAACGATGTTTGTCATTTCTTTAACGGCATTTGCAAGTCCATCAAGAACTGCTCTACTTATTATAGAATGTCCAATATTGAATTCACTAATTCCATTATTTTTACTACACAGAGGACGTATATTAAAATAATCCAATCCGTGTCCAGCATTACATTTTAATTCAAGTTCGTTTGCATATTTTATCGCTTGCAGTATTCTTGCTAACTCGTTGTCCCTTTTTATACCTATAGGTGCGTTGGCATAAGAACCTGTATGTACCTCTATTGCTATAGCACCAGTTTTTCTTGCTGAGTCAATTTGCGCCATGTCAGGCTCTATAAAAAGAGATACCTCTATGCCATTGCCTTGAAGTTCTTCTACAAGTGCTTTAATTTTTTCAAACTGTTTTTTAACGTTCAAACCACCCTCTGTGGTAAGCTCTTCTCTTTTTTCTGGAACTATGCAGGTTACTTCTGGCTTTATTCTTTTTGCTATCTCTATCATCTCTTTTGTTGCGGCCATTTCAAGATTAAGAGTACTGTTTATGGATGCTCTTAGTCGTTCTACGTCTTTATCTTTTATATGACGTCTATCTTCTCTAAGGTGTACCGTAATACCTTCTGCTCCATTAAGCTCACAGATGCTTGCGGCGGCAACAGGATCTGGATATACAGTGCCCCTTTGGTTCCTAAGGGTTGCAACGTGATCTATGTTAACAAAAAGCCTGCTCATTCTTCCTCCTCGTTATCCTCTTCCTCATCATCTAATATATCTTCTACTTCCTCTTCCAGCTTCTTAAAATTGCCTTTTTCCTCTTTAAGTATTTTGATGCAGTTTTTTGCGGCCTCTGCTGCTTTTTTACCCTTGCTTATTACGTCATCTATACTGGTTTCTTGTCTTCTTAATTCTTCAGCAATACTTTTTAGAGTATTAAAATTTTCTTCATACTTTTTACTTTCTTTAGCCATATTCACCTCTTTTTACTTACTTCTACCTTTCCGTCAACAAATTCTATTGTAGCGTTTTCCTTTAGATTGTTCCTTGTTTTAATAAGTTTGTCTTTTTCAT
>JAKIZQ010000130.1 GCA_022707945.1 Bdellovibrionales bacterium | reverse complement strand
CCAAACATCACTCAAATTGAATGCCGATATTTTTAATCCTTTATCTTCTAATATCTTAACAATATCTGTTATGGCCTGCGTATCAGCAAGATCCGCAAGATGTGCACTAATTTTATTGCTTATCACAAGTGAATGAATTTTTTTGTATTGATCGTCGTAGAAATGGTAGTTAGCTTTATAATAAGGGTCATTACTGCTAGGCTCATTAATCATCCTTAGCATATACTCACCCATAACACCTTCTTTTCTTGTATATATAGTAAATACTTTAAAACAATAGGCATCCAACAAAGCCTCTTTGGTTCCATAAGGAAGTTCAGCAGTATATGCATTAACTCTTTCTATTATCTCTGAATGAGAGGCTTTTTTAAGTAGATACAAAAGATCTTGCCTGCTGTTTGAAATTCCTATTAGCCCAAGTTTCCATCTATTATAAAGAACGACCATGGGGTCCACGTCAATGAGCAAAGCGTGTGTTGTTTTTGGGGATATCGCCGTAGTTATAAGGGCAGTTTCTCCTCCAACAGATATATAAACACCTTCTTTTAGATTCTCTGTCAGGGGCTTTAACAATTGCGGGTCAAGCTCGTTAGAGAATACTGCACTCAAAAAACTCCAGTCTATATTTGCTATTAGATCTTTATTGTTAGTGTATCTTTGCAAAGGGAACAAACTATTTTCTGTTGTGTTTTGTGCAGAGCTTTTAATCCAAGTTGCTCGTCTTAGCATTTTTTTAGTATAACCAAGATCTATCAATGAATGGTCAAGAATAAATCCAAGTTTAGAATGTATCTTATGCGAAGGAGTAGCCACTATACCATTGGTAATTGCCTGAGCAAATTCACTATTAGCGTCATTTTTTACTAAATAAACAGTTATTTGTTTTTGTTTATAAGGATTTTGTGCATTATCTATCCCAAAATTAGTGGTTGGTCCACCTGCCTTGTCCTTTAAAGTTTCTATTCCCTCGTCTACATCGCTGTAACCAAGACTTAATGATGTGACTTGCTTAAATACCAATAAATTTGTTTCTGCAAATTCTTCTGATATTGTCTCCACTGCCTGATGTTCATCTAACAAAGCCTTAAATAAAAGCTCTGAGTACCCTCTGCCCCTCAATGGTTCTGGCGTCCCCATGTAGTTAATATATAAATCTTTACCATTTTTACTTATTTTGTAATCTATATAAGATATCCTTCTTTTTCTTCCACCATTTATTGAAGCTTTCAACTGCACATAATTTGATTCATTATTTTCAAAAAAATCGACTTGCATATCAGTAACTATTAAAGGTACGCTTTTATCTGGAACATAAAAGTTCCAACCACTAGGGGCATTTTTATCAAATAGATCAAAAAAATCCTGACAAGTTTGATAGTTACTTTTTTCGAACTTTTTTAATAAATACTCATGATTCTTATTTTCTGCGCAGAATGACTTTAAATAATCCTGTATTATTTTATTTCTGAACTCTTCATTATCCCAGTTATTTATTAGTGCCCTTTCCCTCATTGTTTGGATATGAAAATAACCAGCTTTTTTCTTTTTTAACTGCCTCAACATCTTGTCATATTCTGCTTCTGTAGTTGGTGTGTTGATGAATGGATCTAACTTAGCCCCATTAGCGTTGTAGGAATAAGCAAGAAAGCAAAAACAGAGCAATAGTATGAGAATGCAGGTCTTTTGCATAAAAATCTTTAAAGCAAGTTTGGTACCATTAGCCATTTATTATTAATATCAATATCTTATAAAATTATTAAGGTCTTTATTAATGTCTTATCTTTTTACAATGTTAATAATATTGCCACATAAGTTGGAGCCAACGCGGGGAATCGAACCCCGGGCCTGCTCATTACGAATGAGCTGCTCTACCAGCTGAGCTACGTTGGCCCGAGTACCTTATTTTTTTCTACGTTTGTTACGTCTTCTTATTACTAGATATACAGCCACAAGCACTACTAGACCTGCTACTAGATAGATGATCGTGTTGTCTTTAGCGCCTGTCATATCTATTTGTAAGCCTTTCGCTTTACCGTCTGCAAGTTTCTTACCGTCTGGGCCAAAAGCTACACCAGAACCAAATTTAGACAAGTCTGTACCACCCTCTATTGGTTCTGCAGGGATATCGTTCCTTACTCTTAAGCTGTTTATCATAGTGTAAAAATCTGCCGTATATGCGTTGAATTTACTCTTGTGTGCGCTAAAGGTTAGTACCATGCCCAAACCTTTTGCAACCGTTGCAAGATACCTTGTTATAAAGCCAGGAACCTCGCTGTTCTCATGTTGTGAATCCAACCACATTGTGCCTTGTATAAACGTGGAGCGAAGATATTGTTTTTTACTGTCGTATTCTTTTCCTTTTATGTCTTTTACTTTTCTTTTTTGTTCAAGCTTTGCCTGATATTGTTTTATATCGTCGTCGGGGCCTTTATATTTTGAAGCCATAACTATTATGGCTTCTTTTCTTTGATCTGGATTTATAGGCTGACAAACATGTTGTCCACCTTCTTGATTACACTGCCAAGAATCTGGAAGATCAAATTCCACATAAGAATTAACAAATTTCTTTTTGGCAATCGCTGTGCATGGAACCAAAGTAGAAATAATAAGAACACTTATAGCTAAGTTAAGTAACCTTGACATCAGGCTAACCCTCCCCTCTACATTTAATTACAGATATCTTACAACCTATTATTGTTTCTTACCAGAAGAAATCGAGTTGTAGGTTGTTGAATTTATCCCCGGCAAATTATCTATCAAGAAGTTACCAGCAGTACCAGCATCTGCACCAGTACCTGTACCAGCCTTAAGGTCTACAGAGTTTTGCCCAGCAGTACCAGCATCTCCACCGCCATAATAAGGCTGTCTTCCGTCGGAGTAACCTAAGTTACCACCGCCCCTACTTGGATTTTTATAGTAAGGATAGCTTCTCATATAATCTGGTGTTTCTTTGCTAGAAGGGGTATTGCCTGCTCCTCCACCAGCACCTGAACCGCTACCGCCAGCAGCTTTATCATCTTTTTTCCCATCATCTTTCTTTTCGTCCTTTTTTTCTTCTTTAGGTGCAGGAGTTGTTGGAGCAGGTTTATCTGCCG
>JAKIZQ010000012.1 GCA_022707945.1 Bdellovibrionales bacterium | reverse complement strand
AATTTACCAACAACGAATGGTTTATTTATTTCTATGCTCGTTTCTTTGGTATCTGCACCATTCTTTAATATTGAATTATCTTTATAGAATTTCATTCTTGTAAGTCCATCACCCATCTTATTCCTTCTTTCATACAAGGTAGGACATGGAGAAATAACTTCAACAAAAGAAAAACCTTTTTTATTAAGTGCCTCTAACATAGCTTTTTGTAGATCCCTTACATGATACACCGTCCATCTTGCAACATATACAGCACCACTTGCTTCTGCCAAGAAAGGTAAATTGAACGGAGTGGTAAAAGAACCATGTGGAGCTGTTGCGGTAATAGATCTTACTGGCGTAGTCGCTGAAACCTGTCCTCCTGTCATTGCGTAGTTAAGATTGTTAACGCAGATAACAGTAAGGTCCATGTTCTTTCTTCCAGCATGTATAAAGTGATTACCGCCTATAGATATAAGATCTCCATCACCACTAAAAACTACTACCTTTGTGTCTGGGCTTGCCGCCTTAAGACCTTCAGCAAACGGAATAGCTCTACCGTGAGTTGTGTGAAAAGAATCAAGATTAAGATATCCAGCTACTCTTCCGGTACAACCAATGCCAGAAACAACTGCTACATTATTTTTTTCCAAACCACTTTTATCTAACGCATGCATAAAAGCGTTCATCGCTGTACCAATACCACAGCCCGGACACCACATGTGCGGCATTCTGTCTTCTCTAACGTATTTACTTAAAGGATGTTTAGTGTTTTCCACCTTTAGCCCCCTTTAGAATAGCTTCTAATATAAGTTCTGGTTTATGTACTCCACCACCAAGGTGTGGAATACTTATGACCTCGCAATTACCTTTTACAGCTCTTTCAACTTCTCTCACTATTTGCCCAGCATTAAGTTCTGGAACAACTATAGCTTTAACTTTTTTGGAAAGGTCCAGCACATATTCGTCTGCAAATGGCCATACTGTTTTTAATCTTGCCTTACCTACCTTTAAGCCTTTAGACCTTGCATCAAGTATTGCTTTCTCTGCGACTCTAGATGTTATGCCATAAGACATAACGACAACTTCTGCATCTTTTATGCCATCTTCCTCTATAAGTATTATCTCTTTCTTATATTGCTGTATCTTATTTATAAGTCTTGATACTAATTTCTTTTGTGAATCCTCGTTCATTGCAGGATAACCTTTCTCGTCGTGGGTAAGTCCTGTTATGTGGAAGTTGTAACCCTTACCAAGTTCTGCCATTTCTGGTATCAACACTTCGTTAGGCTGATATGCTTTATATTCTGAAGGGCTCTTCTTGGTATATTTTCGTGGAACTATATCTATTTTATCAGCAGAAGGGATAATCACTCTTTCTGTCATGTGACCAACACATTCATCCATCATGAACATTACTGGAGTCCTGAACCTTTCAGACATATTGAACGCTGTTATCATAAGATCAAAGCATTCTTGTGGGCTATTAGGGCACAGCGCTATAACTTCATAATCGCCATGACTACCCCATCTTGCTTGCATCATGTCTGACTGTGCAGGTAGTGTTGGGAGTCCTGTAGAAGGACCACCTCTTTGTACGTTAATAAAAACACAAGGGACTTCTGCCATTATTGCCAAACCAATATGTTCCATCATTAAAGAAAAACCAGGACCAGAGGTAACTGTCATAGCTTTTGCCCCAGCCCAAACAGCTCCCTGTATAGCAATAGAAGAAGCTATCTCGTCTTCCATCTGCATAAAGATACCACCAACGCAAGGTATCCTTCCTGCAAATCTTTCTACTACTTCTGTAGACGGTGTAATAGGATAACCAGCAATATACCTGCATCCAGCGGCTAAAGCGCCTTCGCAAGCTGCATGGTCCCCATCAAGATAATGAGTCCCTGTAAGAACTCCTTTAGGATCTGCTTTCATTTATAACCCCTTTTAGACATCCCTTACTTATTCTTTTCGCCCCAAATAGCAAAATCAGGACAATACATTCCACACATATTACAACCAATACACTTTTCTGCATGAGCAGCAACAGGGAAATGATATCCCTTCATATTATAATCCTTTGAGAATTCTAGAACTTTGACCGGACAAAATTCTACGCAAAAGCCACATCCCTTACATCTTTCTACCATGAAATTGACTTTTCCTTTTGCTTCACTCATCGGGGTAGGCCCTCCATTTTTATATTGGCAAGATTTAAGTATCGTAATTTGCATTTTAATGCAATAATCTTTTCTATTATGATGACGCTATTGCTATTAATAAAACTTTTCCTGAACAACGGTTTTGCAGATGAGTTACAAACCTTGCCA
Source organism: Bdellovibrionales bacterium (assembly GCA_022707945.1). GTDB lineage: Bacteria > Bdellovibrionota > JAFGOL01 > JAFGOL01 > JAFGOL01 > JAKLHL01. The sequence goes on along the minus strand of JAKIZQ010000012.1, from coordinate 12,230 downwards.
GATACTTGTGATGAGTTGTTGCCAGACAAAGCCCCCTACATAGCTCTTTTTGACCAAACAGCACAACTTTGGGCAATAGAATCAACTCAGCAGGCAAAAAAAATGTTCGATATCCTTGCTTTAAGAACCATGTATCAAGAATCAACAAAGGATTATGATAATCCAATTGATTGGCTAATAAGAGATGCTCTTTGTAACTGCTCGGTAAAAAACAAAGGAGAATTATTTAATTCAGGTTCTTTAAAATTAAGGAAATGTTTGAACAGCGACTTGAGTAAATTCATAAAGAAAGCACAAAAAGCCTATATAGATCTTGTGGTAGAAAACAACAAAAAAGAAAAGATGTTAAAACTAAGCGAACAACAAATGACAAGAATAGAAAAATTACGAGAACAAGCACAAAAAGATATGGAACAAAGAACAAGGTCAGAGATTAAAAATCGAACAGCTCGTTAATGTCCTTTTTTTCATATGTCGACATTAATCCTTGTTTAAACACCCTGCCTTCTTTTAACATTATAAAACCAGTAGCTATATCGCTAAAAAGTTCTGGCTCATGAGTAGAAACAACTACTATAGAATCAGGATCGCTGTTCTTATAAGCTAGTATTTGTTCTTTAACACAATGTTTGTGTCCAATATCCAAAGAAGTGCTCGGCTCATCCAAAAGAAGAACTTTTGCCTTTTGTACAAAAGTCTTTGCTATTAAAACTCTTTGGAACTCTCCCTGACTTAAAGAAAAAAGATCTCTTTCCATATATCTATCTATAAAGAATTTGGACGCTATCATTTTTGATATTTCATGATCATTAAAAGAGTATGAACCAAAAGTATTGGTATACGGGAAACGCCCCATTAATAAAAAATCCTTCACCAATATTTCTGACTGGTTTATCCGTTGGGGTAGATATGCTGTTATTTTTGCTCTTTCTTTATAAGAAAGACCGTTCACTAATTTATCTTCAAAAAATACTTTTCCATTATATTTTGTAACACCAGCTATGGTTTTTAATAGACTGGTTTTTCCACTCCCGTTTGGTCCTATTAACAGGACAAGATCGCCTTTGTTCAAGACAAGACTATCTATCTTTAGATTAAAAGCTCCTTTAGAAAAACAAAGCTTAGATATTCTTAACATTGTACCTCCTATAAAGAAGATACAATAACACTGGGGCTCCTATTAAAGAGCTTACAGCTCCTACAGGTATATCAAAACCAGTACTAAAAAAGCCTGCTATAAAAGTACACATAGTCAAAAAAGCTGAACCAAAAATAGCCACAGCAGGTATAAGATAAATACTTCTTCTATTCATTATAAGTTTGCTTATATGAGGGACAACCAGACCAACAAAACCAAGTGTTCCACAAATAGAGACCGTAGAAGCAGTAAGAAATGAGGCTGTAATTATAAAAAGCAACATATATGCGTTTGAGTTAACACCTGAAGAAACCGCAAATTCGTCGCCAAAACGCATTAGGTCCAAAACGTTAGCAAATAAGATGAGTATGAATAAACCTATTAACAATGTAAAGAGTAGAAAATAAAGCTCTAAACTATCTGGACTAGAAACACTACCTATCAACCATGAGCTCAGATATAAAAGTCTGCTACCCTCTATACTGGACATTAAAAAAGTTATTATAGATGAAAAGAAAAGACTAATCGCAACTCCTGCCAGTATCAACGCAGAAGTGTTTTTTGACATTATCCTGTATATTATCATTAGTATCAATACTGCTGTTATAGAGCCTGTAAAAGAAAAAATTTTTGCGCCGAGTATACCAAATAAAGAACCAAAGAAGATAACATAAAGTGCCGTACCTAATGCGGCACCACTTGAAACACCAAGTATATAAGGGTCAGCGAGTGGATTCCTTAACACTGCTTGAAAAACAAAACCTGCCAAAGAAAGACAAGCTCCTGCAAGTATGGATGCAATAAGTTTTGGCAGTCTTATGTCTTTTATAATAAGGGACATGGTAGCGTCGTCAAAAGCATTACTTGGTCCGCCATGGAAAAGACAAAGATACGAGGATATCAAAAGCAGTATTAACCCAAACCCATAAATAAAATACGGGGAGGAATAAAATTTCCTCCCCGTATCTATATTAAACATTTTGTTCATTCTTTATTGACTCGCGGTTTACATCATACCGCCCATTCCACCCATGCCACCCATTCCTGCTCCTGCATGCATGTCTGGAGCACTCTTAGGTTCTGGTTTATCTGTTATCATAACCTCTGTTGTTAACATTAAAGAAGCAACAGAAGATGCATTTATGATAGCTGTCTTAACAACTTTTGTAGGATCTATTACGCCAGATTTTATAAGGTTCTCGTAGGTGTTGGTAGCGGCGTTAAAACCAAAAGCTACTTCTGTGTTGTTCTTTACCTTGTCTACAACTATTGAACCATCTATACCTGCATTGTTGGCTATCTGTCTTATTGGTTCTTCCAAAGCTCTCTTGATTATCCTTACTCCAGCCTGTTGATCTTCTGAAGCAAGCTTTAGTGAGTCGATCTTGCTTACGCTTCTGAGAAGAGCAACACCACCGCCAGGAACTATACCCTGCTCTGCAGCAGCTTTTGTAGCATGAAGAGCATCTTCTACTCTTGCCTTCTTTTCTTTAAGTTCTGTTTCTGTTGCTGCACCAACATGTATAACAGCAACTCCACCTATTAACTTAGCAAGTCTTTCTTGTAATTTTTCCCTGTCGTAGTCAGATGTTGTTTCGTCTATCTGCTTTCTTATCTGTTTTATTCTTGCTTCTATATCTGTCTTCTTGCCAGCGCCATCAACAATAGTTGTGTTGTCTTTATCTATGTTTATCTTTTTAGCGTTACCAAGCCACTCTATTGTAGCATTCTCTAGTTTGTGGCCAAGATCTTCGCTGATAACCTGTCCACCAGTTAGTATTGCAATATCCTCTAACATAGCTTTTCTTCTGTCACCAAAGCCAGGAGCTTTTACTGCGCTAACCTGGATAACACCACGAAGTTTGTTAACTACAAGTGTAGCAAGAGCTTCTCCGTCAACATCCTCTGCTATAATGAATAAAGGTTTTCCCATTTTTGCAGTTGTTTCTAATATAGGAAGAAGATCCTTCATGTTGCTAATCTTTTTCTCTGAAATCAAGATGTATGGATCATTAAGTGAGCAGACCATTCTTTCTGGATCGGTAACAAAGTATGGAGAAAGATATCCGCGGTCGAACTGCATACCCTCTACTGTTTCAAGAGTAGTATCCATTGATTTTGCTTCTTCAACAGTGATAACACCTTCTTTACCAACTTTATCCATAGCTTCTGCTATTATGTTGCCTATTGATTCGTCGTTGTTTGCAGAAATAGTCCCAACCTGAGCTATTTCTTTTTGATCCTTAACAGGTTTTGATAGTGCATCTAGTTCTTTAATAACAACTTCTACAGCCTTATCTATACCTCTTTTTATATCCATAGGGTTAAGACCAGCTGCAACAGATTTTACACCTTCACGATATATAGCCTGTGCAAGAACGGTTGCGGTTGTTGTGCCGTCACCAGCGATGTCAGAAGTCTTTGAAGCAACTTCTTTAACCATTTGTGCGCCCATGTTCTCGAACTTATCTTCAAGATCTATTTCTTTTGCAACAGTAACACCGTCTTTTGTAACATTAGGTGAACCATAGCTCTTATCTATGACAACGTTCCTACCCCTTGGCCCCAATGTAACCTTTACAGCGTCGGCCAATATATTAACGCCATTAAGTATCTTGCCTCTTGCATCATGTTCAAAAATCAATTGCTTTGCCATAACTAAAAATCCTCCGTTTTATTTTTGTCCTTATTCAATTATTCCCAAAATATCATCTTCCCTCATGATAAGGTGTTCTTCGTTGGCTATCTTAACTTCTGTTCCAGCATATTTACTGAAAAGAACTTTGTTCCCAACTTTAACAGTAAGGTTTGTCTTAGTTCCATTATCTAAAACCTTGCCTGTACCAACTGCAACAACTAAACCCTCTATTGGTTTTTCTTTGGCTGAATCTGGGATTATTATCCCACCAGCTGTTTTTGTTTCTTCTTGTACTCTTTTTACAAGCACGCGATCGTTAAGCGGTCTTACCTGCATTTTCTAATCCTCCTTAAAAGATCATTTATTAAAATAAAATCTAAAACAAAATTATCCACACCCAATATGGATATGCCCCCCTCTAAAGTCAAGTGGCACTGGGAATAAAGGGTATATAGCATTGGCTCCAAAACCGCAACACAAAAGCCTTAGAGCTTTCTTTGTTAATTGACTTTTATAGAGTTTTTCTTGTTATTCAAAAGATATATGCCTGAGCCAGCCGAAAGCTAATTGAACTTACAGAAGTTTTTGCATTTCCTCTTCATAGTACTTTTTATAAAGAATATCCCATTCTCTAGAACCTTCGTAAACACCCTTCTTTAGTGTACTTATTCTCTTTCTAACTATTTCATCAACTTTTTGGTCTTTAGAAAAATAATCCATTAATACAAGCCTAACCTCTCGTACCGCTTTTTCTTCGTTAGTATAATCAACAAGGTCAGATTTCCACGGGGAATCTGTTATTAAATGAGCTATGTGATAAATCCTTTCTTCTGAGAACAACATTTAAAGAACAAACCCCCTTTTTCTTGCCAGTTCCTTTTTTATCATCATGAACATCTTGGATTGGTTCATCCCTGTTTGAGCCATTGTTGCATGGTGCATTTCCATTAACTTTTTTGCTTCCTGCTCTATTTGGGCTTCTTCTTTAAGGTTGTTAAGAAAAGCTTCTAACATTGAGCCAAGGACTTTGTTCTCGTCGGTCTTTAATACTATTAAGCCTTTGTCCTTTAATGTATCAAGGGCTTTTTGGCATATGTGTTTAACTTTTGCGTCGTCTAGCTTCATTGAGCAGTGTTTATAACAGATTTGATGGATGCATACAAGGTTTTATTATGTTATACAGTGTCTATATGAAAACTAAAGTTTATTACAACATAAAACAGCTCCTTACATTAGAAGGAGCAAAAGCAAAAGATGGGAGAAAAATAAACAAGGACGACCTTGGGATACTCCATAACGCTTGGCTCTGTGTTAAAGACAACAAAATAACAGAACTGGGAACAGGAAAAACCCCTGTGGCAGATGAGAATATAAATCTTAACAACAGCGTTGTTATGCCATGTTTTGTTGATTCACACACACACATAACATACGCAGGTACAAGAGCACAAGAATTTGAACTTCGTTCAGAAGGTAAAAGCTATCTTGATATAGCAAAAGCAGGTTATGGAATAATCTCTACAGTAAAGAGCACCAGAAGTGCCAGCGTTAAAGAGTTAAAAGATATAAGTATAAATAATGTTAACAGGATGAAAAAATTTGGTGTTGGTTTTATAGAGGCAAAAAGTGGATACGGCCTTGATGTAGAAACAGAACTAAAACAACTAGAAGCACTAAAAGAAGTAAAAAAAGATTTCCCATTCATAGCCTCTACGTTCATGGGTGCTCACGACATTCCTCCGGGTAATGAAGATAAAGAAAAAAGAAAAAAAGATTATATAGAACTTTTAACTAACGAACTTTTAAAGAAAGTTGCAGAAAATAAATTAGCAAAATTTTGTGATGTCTTCGTAGAAGAAGGTTATTACACAAAAGAAGAAACAAAGCACATTATTAAAGAAGCACAAAAACACGGATTAAAAGCAAAGTTACATGCAGATGAATTCACAGATCAGGGAGCGGGAGAACTTGCTGTAGAACTTAAAGCCGTTAGTGCCGACCATCTTTTGTGTGTGTCAGATAAAGGAATACAGGCTCTTGCTAACTCCAACACCGTAGCAACGATACTGCCAGGTACATCATTTAATTTGGGTTTAAAATACGCCCCTGCAAAAAAACTAGCAGAACAAGGCGCTTGTATCGCTATAGCATCAGACTTTAATCCAGGATCTAACTCTGGTCTTAATTTTCAATTAATGCTGATGATAGCAATAACCCAGAACAAACTATCTGTAGCTCAAGCCTTGTGTGCAGGTATATATGGCGGAGCAAAAGCCCTAGAGATAGAAAAAGACTATGGGCACCTGGTAAAAGGCTCTATGGCCATTTTCCAAGTATATGATGCCAACGACTATAACGATATCTTTTACAACTATGGCGAGAATCGCTTAAAAGACCTTGTTTTTGCTTAATTTGAGCCTTGATAAAATTAAACCCTGCATATATGTTCTAATCATATCAAATTAACAGGAAGCAATTAAGATGAGTGACGTAAAAGATTACAAAGAAACTTTAAATCTGCCACAAACAGATTATCCAATGAAGGCAAACCTTCCAGAAAAAGAACCAGAACAATTAAAAGAATGGGAAAAGATATCCATATACGAAAAAATAATTGAGCAAAATTCATCTAAGAAAAAATATCTACTCCACGACGGACCTCCTTACGCTAATGGTAATATCCACATGGGAACTGCACTCAACAAAGTTCTTAAAGATATAGTAGTAAGATATAAAAACATGAACGGTTTTTGTGCTCCTTATGTACCTGGCTGGGATTGCCATGGACTTCCAATAGAACTACAAGTTGAGAAAAAATTTGGCAAAGCAAGCTCTGCAGAACAGACAATAACAAGATGCAGGGAATACGCTAACGAATTCATCAACAAACAAAGAGAAACTTTTAAAAGACTTGGGGTTTATGGTGAGTGGGACAAGCCTTACCTTACAATGAACAAGGAATATGAAGCAGGCATAATGAGGGAACTTTCAAGGACAGTAAAAACAGGAGCTGTTTATAGAGCAGACAAACCAGTATACTGGTGTGCAGATTGTGTAACCGCTTTAGCAGAGGCTGAAGTTGAATATAAAGACCATAGTTCTCCTTCTATTTTTGTAAAATTCAAAGCAGAAGAAAAACTCAAACAAAAACTTGGCGTAAAGTATGCAGATCTTTTTGTTGTGATATGGACTACAACCCCATGGACGTTGCCTGCAAATTTAGCAATAGCAGTACATCCAGATTTTAATTACGGTATATATAGTTCTACTAGCAAGAAAGAAGCTTTAATTGTAGCAGAGGAACTTTTTGAAAAGTTCATTTCTGAGACAAAACAAACAGATGAATTCAAAAAAATAAAAACAATCAAGGGAACAGAACTTGAGAACTTTAAATGTAAGCACCCATTCATAGATCGTGACTCAATCCTAATAATAGGAGACCATGTAACTCTTGAGACTGGTACTGGTTGTGTGCATACAGCACCGGGTCACGGGGTAGAGGATTATATCGTAGGCAAAAAATATGGACTTGATATATACAATCCCGTTGATGATCATGGCTGTTTTTACAAAGACGTCCCAATGTTCGCTGGCATTAAAGTAAAAGATGCAAACGATAAGATAATAGAACTAATGAAGAACAACGGTTCGCTTATCTATACAGCAAAGGTGTCACATTCATACCCTCACTGCTGGAGATGCAAACAGCCAATTATATTCAGGGCAACACCACAGTGGTTCATTTCAATGGAAAAAACTGGTTTAAGACAAAAAGCACTTTCAGAAATACAAAAAGTTAAGTGGACACCAGAAAAAGGGATGAAAAGAATATACAGCATGGTCGAGAATAGACCTGATTGGTGCATATCAAGACAAAGGATATGGGGAGTTCCTATACCTGCATTTCAGTGTAAGAAATGTGGCGATATAATACTTGAGCCAAAAGTAATAGATCACATTGCCGACATGGTTGAAAGAGAAGGTATAGAAGCATGGCACAAGCACGGCGAACAAGACCTTCTACCAAAAGGTACCACTTGTACTTGTGGTTCGGCTGATTTTAGTAAAGGAAAAGACATCCTTGATGTGTGGTTTGATTCTGGCGTGAGTCATGCAACAGTTTGTGAGGCTAACAAAAAACTTGGTGCAGATATAGATCTTTATCTAGAGGGCAGTGATCAACATAGAGGATGGTTCCACACCTCTTTGCTTGAATCAACTTTGACAAGAGGAAAGGCTCCTTACAAACAGGTCGTAACACACGGATTTATAGTCGATAAATCTGGATATAAAATGTCAAAATCACTTGGTAACGTTGTAGACCCCTCTGACCTCATAAAAAAATCTGGAGCAGATATATTAAGATTGTGGGTCGCCTACGAGAACTTTTCAGAAGACATCTCATACTCAGAAGAATCATACGTAAGGGTAACGGAAGCATACAGAAGGATACGAAACACTTTTAGATTCATCCTGGGTAATCTTTTTGATTACGACAACAACAAGAACGCTGTTCCTAAAGACAAATTAAGGAGCATAGACAAGTGGTTATTACATAAAATAGCTACCTTAAATCAAGACGTCAGACAGGCTTATGATAATTTTGAATTTTATAAGGTATTCCAGTTAGTACACAACTTTTGTTCTGTTGAATTAAGTTCTTTCTATTTAGACATAGCAAAGGACGCTCTTTATACCAACAAAAAGGATTCTGTAGAAAGAAGAGGTATACAGACCGTTATGTATACTGCTTTAGATACAATAGTTAAGCTAATGTCCCCAATAATACCGTTCACGACAGAAGAGACTTGGAAATACATGAACAAAGAAAATTCTAACAGCATACACATGGAGTGTATGCCAGAAGCAAAAACAGACGATGTGAACAAAGACTTAGATGACGTTTGGGCAAAAATATTAATTCTGAGAGAAGCTGTATCAAAACTATTAGAAGAAAAAAGAAAGAATAAAGAGATCGGACACAGTCTTGATGCAGATGTTGTACTTGAACTGCCAGACGAAATATACGAGGCAGTAATGCAAACTCAAATGGACCTTTCCAACATATTCATAGTATCCAACGTAATAATAAAAAAGGGCGCTGAACTAAAAATAGAGGCAAAGAAATCCTCTTTTAGTAAGTGCGCAAGATGTTGGCAATATAAAGAAGAAGTTGGTAAATTAGGAGGTAATAAAGAAATATGCAAGAGATGTTTAGACGCCATAAGTTAGTATTTATAAGTGTAACGACAGTAATTGTATCTGTAATACTAGACCTCGTTACCAAACAATTAATTATTGATACCCTGCCCCTTTATTCAAGAACAGAATTAATAGATGGTTTTATTAACATAGTACATGCAAAGAACTACGGTTCTGCCTTTTCTTTCCTTCACGATGCTCCAACTTGGTTCAGAAAACCTTTCTTCATAATAATACCACTGCTAGCGATGGGCTTGATAGTTGCAATAATGATAAAGGGAAAACACTCTGTAATGAACCTAATCGCTTTTTCATTAATACTATCTGGTGCATTAGGGAACTTAATAAGCAGGATCTTCTATGGCTTTGTAACCGATTTTATAGATGTACAAATAACAAGCACATATCACTGGCCAACATTCAACGTAGCAGATATAGCAATCACCGTTGGTGTAATAATAATTTTTTTGGACATGATGAAATTAGAAATAAAAAAGAAAAAACAACAGAAGAATAAAAAACCAAAAAGAAAGAAAAAATGAGACCAATACTTTTTAATATATTTGGAGAACCTCTATCCTCTTATTATTTTTTCATAACGCTTGGTATCCTTGTGGGCACATACGTACTTTATAATAATTCAAAAAAAGCAGGGCTTAACACAGCGTACATGTTGGATATAGCCATAATATGCATAATATCTGGCTATATCGGTGGAAGATTATTCCACATTCTGTTCTCTATGCCTTCCTACTATGCAGAACATCCTTTAGAAATATTTCAATTTTGGAAAGGTGGTTATGCAATATATGGAGCAATAATATTTCCCATACTGTTCATCTACCTTTATGCAAAATATAGAAAAATAAGAACACTCCATATAACAGATGCTCTTGCGCCAGCTCTATCAATGGGTACTTTTATTGGTAGGATCGGGTGTTTATTACAGGGCTGTTGTTACGGTAAAATAAGTTCTGTACCATGGGCAATTACAGATGCCTTTGATGTTGCTCGTCACCCAACACAGATATATCTTTCATTACATGGCCTAATAATGTTCTTAATCTTAGCTCACATTTACAAGAATAAAAAATACGACGGTCAAACAACATATTGGTATTTTTTGTTATATTCTTCTGGAAGGTTCATCATAGAAATATTTAGAGCAGATGAAAGAGGTGGTTTTTTTGGAATGTCTAGTTTCCAGATGATATCCATCGTTCTTTTTGTTTGGTCTCTATATAAAATAAGAAAAAACAGAAATAAATATGCTTAGAATAATATCCATCATACTTGCACTGCTACCCTTAATAGCAGAAGGCAAAACTCCAGAACGGGTGGTTGTATTAAGCCCCGCAGCATTACGAATAATGAATGATATGGGATTGATAGACAAGGTCGTGTGCACAGCAGAGCCATATAACAAAGACATCATTAAAGAAGAGATTAAAAGTGTCGGTTTCTATCACAGACCAAACATAGAGCTTATAGCCTCGTGTAAACCAGATCTAATAATAACAACTTATGCCGGCACTCCGCCAGAAACCTATAAAAAATTAAAGAACATGGGCTATGAGTTAGTTTTAGAAAAGCCAAAAGACATGAACTCAATAATAAGTTTCATAGATTTATTGGATAAAAAATTCAACACTAACTCTGAAAAAATAAAACAAAAGTTTAGGTCTATCTGTGAGAATAAAAAGAAAAAAACTTTTGCCATCCTTGTTGGGCTAGACCCACTATTTATTGCAGGTAAAGGCTCTTTTGTTTCTGATGCAGTAGAATGTGCAGGTGCAACTAATGTGTTTGCTGGTGAATACACAAGAACAAACATCGAGACAATGATCTTAAAAAAACCAGATCTAATAATAATAGCATCTAAAAATCCAGACATGTTTAAGGACACAAAAAAGATAAAGCAGTATTTTAAAAATATAATAGTAATAGATCCAGAAGACATACTTGAACCATCAACAGGGATACTCAAAGGCATAGATCACTTAAAGGTTCTATTTAGATCAAATTAGCTGGGTCAACATCTATACTCAACCTTACATCCCTTTTTCTTTTATAAACTTTATTAAATATAGTTATAAGTTTATTAAGGGTCCCTCTGCTTTTACCTTTTATTAGAGCATGAAAACGGAATTTATTATTCACAACCTCTATCGGAGAAGAAGCTGGTCCAAGAACAATAACATCCATTCTTTCTTTCTTTATTATATCAAGCAATATTGAACAGACCTGTTTTGCTTCTGCCATTGCTGTTTTTTTAGACGTAGAACTTGTTTTAATATCTGCAAGAATAGAAAAGGGGGGATAAAAAGCCTCTTTTCTGTCTTCTATTTCTTGTTCATAAAAACCATCAAGATCATTCTTTATGGCTTTTTGTATCGCAAAATGTTCTGGCAAATAACTTTGAACAACAACTTTACCCTGACACATCCTTCCTGCTCTGCCACTAACCTGTGTTATTTGATGAAAGGTCCTTTCCGCAGATCTGAAATCTGGGACTTGCAACATAGTATCAGTGTTTATTATCCCTACTAAATTAACGTCTGGAAAGTCGTGGCCCTTACCGAGTATCTGTGTCCCTATTATGATATCAAACTCTTTATTAGATATTTTGTTAAGCATATCTGATAATTTTTTACTACTATCAACCTGATCGCTGTCCATTATTGCAACTCTAGCATCAGGAAAAAGCTCTTTTACTTCTGAAGATACCCTTTCTGTGCCTGTACCAATTGAATAGATGTCATGGCTGCCACAAAAAGGACAGTAGTTTGGCAAGCCCCTTTCTTCTCCACAATAATGACACAATAAGGCTGACCTTTTTTTATGTTCAGTCATAGTTATAGAACACTTGCTACATTTAATAGATTTACCACAAGTCTTGCAAAGAACACTATGAGCAAATCCACGACGATTTATGTATAAAATCACCTGATGCTTATTAGCCATAGCCTCTGATATGTGTTTGACCAACTCTTCTGATATATTAAAAGTTCTTAACTTTGCTTTTTTCATATCTACCATTACCGTAGAAGGAAGACACAAACCCCTAACCCTATTCTTTATATACACATAATTAAGCTTGCCTTGTTTTGTAGAGAATAATGTTTCTATACTCGGTGTAGCAGAACTAAGTATCATTTTTGAATTAAACATCTTTGATAATACAAAAGAAAGATCTCTTGCGTTATACCGCAACCTGTCCTCTTGTTTGTATGATGAGTCTTGTTCTTCATC